>CAJXME010000011.1 GCA_913056245.1 uncultured Alphaproteobacteria bacterium
AGCGTTAGCCGATGATACTCTAGACCGACTGATTTCATTTGCTCAAGAACAAGGCCTTAAAATCACCTTGGATGATCTGCTGATCCAAGAATGAGGATTGAGTGATTGAGCGCTTAGGTGCGCGCTTAAAAATTGCGGCGACTCAAATCTTTATTGATCCTATATCTGGGGCAGATGACAGAAGCATTTTTGTATAGTCATGCTTTGGGTTTGTTAACAACTTAGACGCCGCTTCTTCTTCAACCAATTGACCATTCTTCAAAACACCGATTGTATTCGCCATCGTGGATATAACCGCTAGATCATGGGAAATAAAAAGATAGGTCAGCAAAAACTCGCGCTGCAATTCTTTCAATAAATTGAGGACTTGCGCCTGCACCGAGACATCGAGCGCAGAGGTGGGTTCATCGCAAATGATCATTTCCGGCTGTGACGCTAGCGCACGAGCGATGGAAATGCGTTGCCGTTGCCCACCCGAAAACTCATGGGGGTATTTGTTCACATCACGCGCGGATAAACCCACCTGATCAAGCAATTCAGCAACGCGCTTTTGTTGCGCTTGCGTATCATCCAAAAGATGAAAAGACTTGATCGGTTCAAGAATAATATCACCAACTTTCCATCTTGGGTTCAGGCTGGCATAGGGTGATTGAAATACCATTTGAACCCGCTGACGCATTCGGCGTAAGGACATCGCATCAAGACCACCATCATGGAAATCATGACCATCTATATGCACTGATCCCATGGACGGTCTGAGCAAGCCCGAAACCATTTGCGCTATGGTCGATTTTCCTGAACCGCTTTCACCAACAAGAGCATAGGTTTCCCCTTTTTTGATCGAAAAACTAACCTGATCCACCGCTGTTAGAATTTGTTTTTGACAGCCGGTGATCTGACGCACAATCCATGGGTCAGACAAATCAAAATGACGCGTTAATTGATGGGCAGTAACATAACTCATGAGATTTCTGACCCATCCTTTAATAACCAACATGCCGAGCGATCTTCAAACAATGGGGGTTGCTGTATTTTGCATTGCGCATTTGCAAAATCACACCTTGGATGAAACGCACATCCTTGTGGAATTTGTTCAAGGTCAGGCATGGCACCAGGGATTTGAAACAATTTCTTTTTATATGAATCTGCATCAATCCGAGGAGTGGCCGCAACAAGCCCCTTGGTATAAGGATGCCTCGGGCTGTTAAGAACAGAGGCTGTTTCACCAATTTCAGCAAGTCGACCGGCATATAGAACGGCAACCCGATCCGTGGTCTCAGCAATCACGCCCATATCATGGGTGATTAAAATAATCGACGTCCCGCGTTCCCGACACAACCGTTTCAAAAGGTCAAGGATCTGCGCTTGCACCGAAACATCAAGTGCTGTTGTAGGTTCATCCGCAATGATAAGTGATGGTTCTGGCGCAAGAGCAAGAGCAATCACCACCCGCTGACGCATCCCTCCTGAAAACGTATGCGGATAGGCATTGATGCGCCTCGGGTCAATCCCAACTTCCGCAAGAAGGGTTTTAGCTCGGTCAAAGGCTTCCGCCTTTGACATATTGATATGAGTTCGGATGGCCTCAACCAGCTGATCGCCAATTTTCCGGAGAGGATTAAGGCTCACAAGCGGATCCTGAAAAATCATCGAAATTTTTGAACCGCGAATAGAACTTGCATTTTGATCTATGCGGTTGCCATCAAAAATAATTTCGCCGGATGATATGTAAAGCGGTGGGTCAATCAGCCCAAGAATAGCCGAGCCTGTCATAGACTTCCCAGCACCAGATTCGCCAACAAGCCCAAGGATTTCACCCGGGTAAACCTTAAAGGACAAATCATCAACAGCCTTTAACCGATCGCGGCGTTTTTTGAGCATCACGCTCAAATGACTGATTTCAAGAAGGGGCGCCGTCATCTCTCTAGTTTTGCTCATTTAAGTTTAGGGTTCAGCGTGTCCCGCAACCAATCACCAAATAGGTTAATTGATAATGCCAATGCAAGCAGGGTTAACGCGGGGAAGAGCAGTATCCACCACTCCCCTGAAAAGAGAAAATCTTGTCCAATTCGGATTAATGTTCCCAAACTTGGTTTTGTGGTTGGCACGCCCACTCCCAGAAAAGACAATGTCGCCTCGGCGATGATCGCAAGAGCAAAGGTGATTGTTGCGATGACCAATACTGGACTCAGAACATTAGGAAGAACATGAAGCAACATAATTTGACGCTTGCTGAGGCCAATCATCTTTGCCGCGGTGATGTATTCTTTCTCGCGTTCAACGAGGGTTGATCCTCTGACGGTGCGAGCAAATGGAACCCATTCCGACAAGCCAATGGACACGATCAGAACGGCGATCGACATCTCATAGCGTAAATCTGGGGGCAAAACGCCTTTGGCGACCCCATAAATCAACATGGCCACCAAGATAGACGGAAAAGTCATTTGGATGTCAGCAAATCGCATGATCAGTGTATCCAACCACCCGCCCAGATAGCCGGCGATAAGGCCTAATGTGACTCCCATCACCATGGCCAGCATCACCGCCATAATGCCAACAAACAACGAAATCCGAAGCCCGTAAAGGATCGTTGAAAATAAATCACGGCCTTGATCATCGGTGCCCATTAAAAACACTTCGCCGGTAAATTCATTGGCTTGCATCGGCGGCGTAAAGCCATTCATCAAGTTCAAACTGGCTGGATCAAAAGGATTGTTGGGTGCGATAAAATTGGCAAAAACCGCGGCGAGGATAATCACCATAAACACGACAAAAGAGACAACAGCAACAGGCGTATTGGAAAAATCATAGAAGAAATCAGATTGTAAAAACCGACGCATCATTTAGACCTCTTTCCTTAACTGACCATCACGCAGTCTTGGATCAATAAGAAGGTACAAAAGATCAACCACTAAATTAATCACCACAAAGGCAAACCCCACCAGCAACAGATATGCGCTCATGACAGGAATATCGACAAAATAGACGGCGTTAATAAACAACAGCCCTACCCCCGGCCATTGAAAAACAGTTTCCGTGATAATGGCAAAGGCGATCACTGAGCCAAGTTGCAAACCCGTGATCGTAATTACAGGAATCAAAATATTTGGGAGTGCGTGAAAAAAATACACCTGACGTTTTGACTGCCCTAAAGCGACCGCTAGTCTAATGTAATCTTGGCGCAGCACTTCAAGCATTTCAGCACGGGTTAAGCGCATGATCAGGGTCATTTGATAAAGCCCTAAGGTTATGCTGGGGAGGATTAAAGATTTTAAACCACTCACGGTCAAATAACCGGTTGTCCACCAGCCCAAATCCACCACCTCGCCTCGTCCAAATGAGGGAAGCCAGTTTAACTCAACCGAAAACAACCAAATCAGCAACACACCAATGAGGAATGTCGGCAGCGACACACCAACTAATGATGTTGAAAGAATAAAATTGGTCATCATGCTGCCGCGATTAATGGCGGTATAAATTCCAGTAATCACCCCAAAAATTACAGCAAAAATAGCCGAGGTTATGGCTAATTCAAGCGTTGCTGGCAAGCGAAGAGCGATCAATTCAGCAACCGGCAACGCCCCGCGATAGGAATTCCCAAAATCAAATTGCAACGCGCGCCAAACAAAATTGGCGTATTGCTCATAAATCGGATCATTAAGTCCAAGCGCGTTTTCAAGAGCGGCGCGTTGTGCAACTGTTGCCTCCTGACCAAGGAGACTTTCAACAGGGTTGCCAACAAAACGAAAAATCAGAAAAGAAATCAGTGCCACAAACAAGAGCACCATGACAGCTTGCAATAAACGTCTAAGGATAATGATTAGCATATTTCTTGTTCATATTCTGCCAGGCTCTAAAAAACCTGGCAGAATATCTAATGGTTTTTATTTAAACTTCAGGAATTGGAAGTGAGGCTGATCTTCTGGTTGAACATCAAATTCAATGTTATCCCGCATACCCCAATTCAACACCTGATTGTGGATCGGCAAATACATCTGCGCTTTCTGAATTTCAGCCCAAATTTTTGCAATCGTTGCGTCACGCTTAGCCAAATCAGTTTCGGATTCAAGGCTAACGATCATGGCATCGACATCAGCGTTGGAATAGCCGGTTGGATTCCAAGAACCACGATTTTCCGTCTGAGTGTGAACCAAGAAATTGAAAATGTAGTGGGAATCAAATGTTGGAACACCCCATCCTAACATGTAGAAATCGGATTCACCGCCTTTTGCGATAGGGAAGTGTTGAGCCTTTGGTTTCGCATCAAGCGTAACATTGATCCCAATTTGAGCCATCATGCCAACAACAGCCTGACAAATAGCCTCATCATTGACATAACGGTCATTCGGACAGTTCAGAACAATATCAAACCCATTGCTATAACCCGCCTGCGCCATCAAATCTTTGGCCATTTTCACGTCGTATTTCGGGTATTTGTTCAAATCTTCCGTCCAACCGTTTACAAATGGCGGCATAATCACGCCTGTTGGATCAGATTGACCACGCATTACGACTTTCTTGATGGAGTCGCGATTGATGGCAATATTCATGGCCTGACGCACACGCAAATCAGCGGTTGGCCCATTAGCCGTATCAACCCCTAAGAAAATCACACGATTTTGAGCAGCTGTCGCCAATTTCAAACCTGATGATGATTCCACGCGCCCAAGGTCTTGAACGGGAACGTCTTGAATAAGATCAACTTCACCAGAGAGCAACGCCGCAACACGTGTTGCCGAAGATTGAATGGGGGTGTAGATGATTTCTGTCACCTGATTGGGGTAAATATCTTTGCCCCAATAATTTGGGTTTGCCTTCAGAACAGTTTTTTCATCCACCGCCCGGCTGACCAGCATAAAAGCACCGGTGCCATTTGTATTCATCGTGGCAAAGTTGGTTTCACCTTTTGCCACATCATGCGGGGTCATTACGTTATTGGATTCTGACCAGCCCTTATCCATGATGAACATATTGGTCAGGTTGTTGACCAACAATGGATTGGCTCCATTGGTTTCAATATCGACGGTATAGGCATCTACAGCACGAACTTCTTTGACCGATGAAAGCAATTCTTTCATCTCCGAGCCATCTGCTTTTGCCCGATTTAATGAAAAAACAACATCTTCAGAATCAAATTTGGCGCCGTCATGGAAGGTCACCCCTTGCCGTAATTTGAAACGCCATACGCTTGGGTTATTGGGCAGAGCCGCCCATTCTGTCGCAAGCGATGGGATGATTGATCCGGCCATATCCCGTTGCAACAACGAGTCATAAATCTGGTGCGATAGCGTATGAGTTGGGCCTTCATTCTGCGCATGAGGATCCATCGTGATGGAATCGCCCGCCCGAGCCCAACGGATGGTTTCTGCTGAGGCTGAGGTCAAACTAACCGATAGAATAGCGGCAGAGACAAGCAAATGCTTAAGCATAGTTATTCTCCCTTTAATTTCATTTATTTTGATAATTTAGTCTAACCCTAATACAAATTCTTACAAATAAGAATCTTTCTAAATATGTCTGGATGGTAAAGACGTAAAATCTATACTGCTTGCCAAAGCAATAACCCAAACACAACCGCTCATATTTTCACTTTATTAAAATAAGAATTTTGCAAGTTCTTGGTATTTTCATTTTAGGGATGGATGCATCAGTCAATTGCAGATTATGATCTTATCAGATCCGTCTTGAGGGAATTGTTAATGCCATCACCTTTGATCAAGGCAATTATCATTTTATTTGTTGGAATCGCCGCCTTTGATGTGATGAGTGTCCTTGTTCGAATGTTGGGGGGATCCTATCCAATTTTGCAAATCTCAGTCCTCAGGAATATTTTTGGCATTATCCCAGCGTTGATGCTTTTAATGGCTGGCCCGGGTCTTAGGTCAATCAAAAAATTAAATCAGAGAAAACAATGGATGATCATTACCATCCGAAGCGCGGCGGTGTTGTTGGCTCAGATGTGTTTCTATACAGCGCTTACAAAAATTGAGTTTGCCACAACATCCGCGCTCGGATTCACCAGTCCATTTTTCATTACACTACTATCCATCCCAATATTAGGGCATCACGTTGGACTGATACGCTTCATCGCAATCCTAATAGGTTTTGCTGGTGTTTTGACCATCTGGAAACCGTTTGATGAAAGTTTTACATGGTGGATGGTTTTTCCAGTCATTGCCGCTTTAGGATATGCCCTTTCAAGCGTGCTTGTGCGTTTATTTGATGATGATATCCCTTCGGCAGCCATCCAAATTAGCCAGCAATTTATCACCTTTTTTATAGGCTTGATCCTGTTGCTGTTGTTCGAAGAAATCGCGCCAATAGCAAACGTCAAAGATGCAGGATTATTTGTTTTACTTGGTATGTTTGGCGGTATTGGCGTTTTGGGGTTGGTCATCGCTTACCGTTTAGTAGACCCATCCAGTTTGGCGCCATTTGAATATTTTGGGATTCCCATCTCATTCATGCTTGGTTGGCTGTTTTTCAGTGAAGCACCTTTTGACACGCTATTCCCAGGTGTTTTCTTCATCGTAGGAGCTGGTTTGCTGATTTTTATTCGTGAGCGATATAATAAAAAATCAAACTCTGCCTAATTTTAAGAGGTGAAATACATCTCGACTAAACTCTCCACAATATTCGGCTTATTTTTATCTATCGCCGGGATAGAAATAAACTAATCAAAAACAAGATTTTTATTGATGCAAGGGGTCGATATACTTGTCCAGATGGCGAAGGTTTCTCAAACGTAAATAGCCGCAAAAGTTGGATGCTCCCTAAACATATTACTATATCTCTTGCCTCCCTTGAGTTTTTGTCAATCTCATCCATATTGACGTTATTATTCCTAGGCGTTCCCAATGATGGTGTTTATTAATGAAAATTCCCCAAAACATATCTCGGCGAAATTGGATGCTTTCGGCCCTGTCCTTCTTAGGGACATGGATGGCCAGCCCTGTTCTGGCTCAAATCAAATATCGCCCTGTGCGCAGCCAATATATTGCCGCCCTTGCGCCAGCGGATGCCACTTCAGGCACAGGCGCGGAAACTTGGGGGTTTTGGCGCGTTGATCCCGGCCCAATTGGCGTTTGGCTTCATTTGTATAAAGTTTTGCGCAAAGCCGGCAATATCGCGCCCGCGGGGTGGCGCTTTGACATTGATGATTGGTGGCTTGATGAAAACGGCCTGATCATGAAAGCACCAGAATTTCCCATTCCGCCGGGGAAATATTTGGTCACCAATGGCGAAGATCAGGCAGCGATGCTCACGATTGAAGAGCCTGACCAAGATGGCAAGCAAAACTGGTCGCTTAACGATGGCAAGACAATCGGCAACGTCACCCATGGGCCTTGCCGATCAGCACGCTACACCCCCATCGGGGCGAGCGGCACGTGCACACCAGAAAACGCCGATCAATCGATCTTTCCGCTCAAACTTGGGGAAACCCTGCCGCCCGTGACTGATTGCAATCGCAAAATCTACGCGGTGCTGATTGTCTTTGGCTACCCCGTGGAAGGCTAGACGATCATAAGGTTTTGATGCATCGAAACCCGATATACACGACCGCCATATCACGTGGTTTTGTGGCGCCATAATCTGACGTCATCTGCGCCTCGCCGTACCACCATGATCCGCCCATGGTGGCTTGCGCGTGGCCATCGTCAAGGCTTGCCCATTCCCAAACATTAGCCCCCATATCAAAAAGGCCATTCACCCCCGCTTTGGTTGTGCCAACAAGAGCATGGCCAAAACCGCGGCTTAAATAAGATGAAAATTCTTTTTTGCCTACAGGATTGCCTTGTTCAGCACCGCAATCGCGCAGGCAATTGGCGCCGTCAGGTTTGTCACCCGTGGGATAGCGATAGGTTTTGCCCGTGATAAAGGGGGATGGTGGATCGACCCTCATTTCCGTGTAAGCGTATTTGATCCACTCTTGCTTGGTCGGCAAGCGTCCCCCCTTCCACGCACAAAAGGCTTGCGCTTCATCAAAAGTGATGTGAACAGCAGGTTCATCGGGATGGTTCGCGATGCCGTAAGGACGCCGCCAATTCCAATCAGGCTTGGTCACCCAGCCCGCCTCATAAACCATGCCGCCTTTTTGCTCACCTTGAGTGACATAGCCGGTCGCGTCGATAAATTCGGCAAACTCAGCAATTGAAACCTCGGTGGCGTCTATCTTTTCAAGAGGGTCAGCAAAAGCCAGATGAACCCCCAAGAACAAGAAAAGATAGACCCCAAATTTCATGGCTTTATCCACGAAGCCGATGGATCACGACGCCTTGTTTTGGCGATTGGTGATCAGATCATCGACCACCCCCGGATCGGCCAGCGTTGACGTATCCCCCAATTCCGCAAAGTCATCCGCCGCGACCTTACGCAAGATGCGCCGCATAATTTTGCCCGAACGCGTCTTCGGCAGGCCCGGCGCCCATTGCAACAGATCAGGCGTGGCGATGGGGCCAATTTCCTTGCGCACCCATTGCCGCAATTCCGCGCGCAATTCATCGGAAGGCTCTTCGCCCATGACCAGCGTCACATAGGCATAGATGCCCTGACCTTTGATGTCATGGGGGTAGCCCACCACCGCGGCTTCGGCGACTTTTGGATGTGCCACCAGCGCGGATTCGACCTCAGCCGTGCCCATGCGGTGACCCGATACATTGATGACATCATCCACACGCCCGGTGATCCAGTAATAGCCATCATCGTCACGGCGGCAGCCATCACCGGTGAAATAACGCCCGGGGAAGGTGGTGAAATAGGTTTGAATAAACCGCTCATGATCGCCATAAACCGTCCGCATTTGCCCCGGCCATGAACGATTGATGCAAAGATTGCCATCGGCGGCGCCATCGATAATCTTGTTATCGCCATCCACCAATACGGGCTGAATGCCAAAGAACGGCCGTGTCGCCGAGCCGGGCTTCGTCGCCGTGGCGCCGGGCAATGGCGTGATCATAATCCCGCCGGTTTCCGTTTGCCACCATGTATCAACAATGGGGCAACGGCCTTCGCCCACCACATTATGATACCACATCCAGGCTTCAGGATTGATCGGCTCACCCACCGAGCCAAGAAGGCGTAAAGATGATCGATCGGTGGCGGTGACCGGCCCATCGCCTTCACGCATCAGCGCACGGATCGCCGTAGGAGCGGTGTAGAAAATATTGACCTTGTGCTTTTCCACCACTTGCCAGAAGCGGCTAGCATCGGGGTAAGTCGGCACGCCTTCAAACATCAATGTGGTGGCGCCATTCGCCAAAGGCCCATAGATAATATAGGAATGCCCTGTCACCCAGCCAACATCGGCGGTGCACCAATAAATATCGCCATCATGATAATCAAACACATATTGATGGGTCATTGAGGCGTAAACCATATAGCCGCCGGTGGTGTGCATCACGCCTTTCGGTTTGCCTGTTGATCCTGACGTGTAAAGGATGAAGAGCGGGTCTTCCGCGTTCATTTCTTCGGGGGGGCAATCGCTTGAGGCTTTTGCCATTTCGTCATGATACCAGAAATCGCGGCCATCAACCCAGTCGATATCCCCGCCGGTTCGCTTGATGACAATCGCGGTTTTGCACATGGGGGCATTGGCGAGCGCCGCGTCGGTATTGGCTTTGAGAGGGATGCTTTTACCGCCGCGTACGCCTTCATCGGCGGTGATGATCACCGAACTATCGCAATCGATAATCCGCCCCGCCAAGGCATCGGGGGAAAACCCGCCAAAGACCACGGAATGAATAGCGCCAATCCGCGCGGTGGCCAGCATCGCCACAGCAGCTTCGGGGATCATGGGCATATAAATCGTCACGCGATCGCCTTTTTTGACGCCGCGGGCTTTCAGAACATTAGCAAATTTGCTCACCTCTTCGTGCAATTCCCGATAGGTGATGTGGCGGCTGTCGGTGGGTTCATCGCCTTCAAAGATAATCGCCGTCTGATCGCCGCGGGTTTCGAGATGACGGTCCAAGCAATTGGCGGCGGCGTTAAGCGTGCCATCTTCAAACCATTTGATGCTGAGGGTGCTGGCATCGTAAGACACATTTTCAACCTTGGTATAAGGCTTGATCCAATCTATCCGCTGGCCATGTTCGCGCCAAAAGGCATCCGTGTCATTGACCGATTGGTCATACATTTTTTCGTAACCCGCCTGATCAATAAGCGCGTGTTGAGCCGTTTCAGCACTGGGTGGAAATAGCGTTTGCTCGGACATAATCTTCCCCTTCATCATCAACATAAAATCATTTGGCTGATCTTTGCCTAGTGTAACAATCTGCCGGTGATTTTCCAGTCTCTTCTCACGCTTGATTTGATCGCGAAACCGATTAATCGAAATAACCGACCTCAAAGAGATGTTCGGCGGCGGCGCTATCGTCCAGCGCCATGATAATACCCACGGTTTTGGCGCTAAACCCTGCCCGCGCAAGGCTCGCGTAATGGCGGTCTCGCCAGCCGTCTTTCATCTCCATCTGGCCAATTGGTGGTTTTCGGTAAGGGCCAAGGCGACGTTTTCGGGCATAGATCAACGCGGCTTGCACTTCGGGGTCATGGTCTTGATCGTCATCATGGCGATCAATGGCGGCATCGATCAGATTAGCGTCCACTCCGCGTTCGTATAATTTGCGTTTGATCTGGAGGCGCGATGAGCCGCCGCGGCGGAGCGATGCTGTTTTTTGTTCCGCAAAGACCTGATCATTAACATAGCCTTTGGCGCGGCAATCTTCGACCATTTTATCGATCAGCGCGGCCATGCGCGCTGGCTCTTCTTCCGCCATTTTACGCTGGGCAAACCGCCCCAAGACCTGCCGCAATCGCGCTTCGGTGGAGGCGTATCGCCCAAGATAATGGAGCGCCTTATTTTCCAGACGTTTTAAGATGGCATCATCACTTCGCATGAATAAAGCCTAGCATAATCCCCCGCGCTGAGGCTATGGCGATGATGCCGTCAATCACGGATCATGAGGCTTAATCTTGCGGCGCGGCGTGTTTCGCCTTATGGTGCAAACACATTTATCATCGATAGTGATCTTATGCCCCTGCGCCCCATTCAAATCGGCCTGATCAACACCATTGGCACCTGGACCTTATACCAGCGTGAGGTCATGCGCTTTGTCAAAATTCTTGGCCAGACCGTCGCCGCGCCGATGACCACAGCCGTCTTGTTTATGGCGGTTTTTGCCGTGGCGGTTGGCGACCGGATGCTCGATGGGTCTGATCTGTCTTATGTCGTGTTTTTAGGCCCTGGCCTTGTGATGATGGCGGTGTTGCAAAACGCTTTTGCCAACACCTCAACCTCGATGGTGATCGGCAAAGTCCAAGGCAATATCGTCGATATTATCATGCCGCCGTTAAGCCCCTTGGAAGTCATGGTGGCGATGGTGGCCGCTGGTGTGACGCGTGGGTTGATGGTGGCGGTGATCACCGCCGCGACCCTCGCCGTCTTAGGGTCAGCGGGCTGGCCGGTACATCCTGTCTTAGCGGTTGTCTTTTTGATTTTAGGCGCAACCGCCATGGCGCTCGCAGGGTTATTGACCGGTATTTGGGCAGATAAATTTGATAATCTGGCGACCATCACCAATTTTATCGTTCAGCCGATGGTATTTTTATCTGGAACTTTTTACGCCGTTGATCAATTGCCCCCGCCCTTTGATCAGATCGCCCTTTACAATCCGGTTTTCCACATGATTGATGGCTATCGTTACGCGGTGATCGGCTCGGCGTCCTTCCCACCCTTTTACGCCGCGATGATTTTATTGGGCATTTGCCTTATCCTTGGTGTAATTTGTTGGCTTGTGTTGAAAAAAGGGTACAAATTGAAGGCATGATGACTGAAACCGCTTCATCCATCCCCCCATTTGCCAATGGCATTTTATCCAGCAAGCAGATTGCCCAAGCGATTGATCATGGGGTGATCCGATTGGCATCGCCTTGCGCGGATGGTCAAATTCAACCGGCGAGTTTGGATTTGCGGCTCGGCAAGCGGGTTTGGCGGGTGCGCGCGTCTTTTCTGCCGGGGCAAGGCGTCATGGTGGCGGAAAAACTCAAGACCATCGCTATGCATGAAATTGACCTCACCCAAGGCGCGGTTCTGGAAAAAGGCTGCGTTTATGTGGCTGAACTCGAAGAAAGCCTGAACCTGCCCGAAGGCTTGTCCGGCTTTGCCAATCCCAAAAGCTCCACAGGGCGGCTCGATGTTTTCACCCGCATGATCACCGATGGCGCGACGGAATTTGAAAGCGCGGCGGCGGGGTATTCTGGCCCTCTTTATGCGGAAATTTCGCCTCGAACCTTTTCGATTTTAGCGCGGCGCGGCTCACGGCTGTCGCAGATACGCTTTCGTCAGGGGGCATCGCGCGTCGATGATGCGGATATGAAGCGGCTGCAAGATGAAATTGGCCTTGTCCATGGCGGCGGGCTGAATGGCGCCGATATTCGTGATGGCGTGCCGCTTAGCGTTGATCTCTCTGGGCAAGCCAATCCTGATTTGCCGGGGCTGATCGGCTGGCGCGCCCGCAAGCACGCCGGCATGATCGATGTCGACCGCCCCAAAACTTACCCCGTGGCGTCTTTTTGGGAAAAGGTCACCACCGCAGATTTGAGCGGCGGCGGCTTGGTGCTGAACCCCGATGAGTTTTACATTTTGGTCAGCCGTGAATGCGTCACCGTGCCGGAAAATTACGCCGCGGAAATGAGCGCCTATGATACGCGCGTCGGTGAATTCCGCGCCCATTACGCGGGCTTCTTTGACCCCGGCTTTGGCATGGCTAAATTAGGGGCGGCGACCACACGGGCGGTGCTTGAGGTGCGCTCCCATGATGTGCCGTTCCTGATCGAAGAAGGGCAAACGGTCTGCAGCTTGG
>CAJXME010000012.1 GCA_913056245.1 uncultured Alphaproteobacteria bacterium
GCGCCCGCGCCCACCCTCCTCCTTGCTCGTCATTGCCGTCGCCTGTTCCTCCACGCGCACGTGTGCTCGCACTTCTGACGCTGCAACGGCCAACACGGCGTCGAGCCCGGCAGCGCGCAGCCGGCGCGCGATCCAGTCGAGCATGTCTCGGCGCTCGATCGGACTCAAGTGCGCCCACCCGCGGCGCGGCGCAACGCCAGGGCGCACGGGCATGGGGTTCGTGTTGTCTGTTAATGAGAAGAACGGCCCTGCTCCGGCGCGGAGAAAATCTGGTTCTTCAATGCTGCCCGGAAGGTGGCGCGACGCACGAACATGGGGTTCGGGCCCGCAGGATAGGAAACGATATGTTTGAAATTACACGTGAAGAAATTGAATGGGGCGGTCGCCCGCTTGTTTTGGAAACCGGTCGCATTGCCCGTCAAGCCGATGGCGCGGTGTTGGCGTCCATGGGTGAAACTTCGGTCTTGTGCACCGCGGTGGCCGCCCATTCCATCAAACCTGGGCAAGATTTCTTCCCCTTGACGGTAAATTATCAAGAAAAGACCTTTGCCGCGGGTAAAATCCCCGGCGGCTTTTTTAAGCGTGAAGGCCGCCCGAGCGAAGCCGAGACGTTGATCTGCCGGTTGATTGACCGCCCGATCCGTCCGCTCTTCCCGAAATCCTTCAAAAACGAAACCCAAGTGATCTGCACCGTGCTCTCGCATGACATGCAGAACGATCCGGCGATTGTTGCCATGGTGGGCGCATCCGCGGCCTTGACCTTGTCAGGCGTACCGTTCTTTGGCCCCATTGGCGCTTGCCGCGTTGGTATGGTCAATGGCGCTTATGTGCTGAACCCAACCTTCGATGAAATGGCCGAAAGCACCCTTGACCTTGTGGTCGCTGGCACGCGCGAAGGCGTGTTGATGGTGGAATCCGAAGCCAAGGAATTGTCCGAAGCCGACATGCTTGGCGCGGTAAACTTTGGTCATGACGAAATGCAAACCGTGATCAGCGCGATCATCGAATTGGCGGAAGTGGCGGCGAAAGACCCTCGCGATCTGCCGGAAGAACCAGCTGATGCTGAAACCATTGCCAAAGCCCTCAAAAAATTCAGCAAGGATTTGGAAAAGGCTTACACCATCGCCGATAAAACCAGCCGTCAAGCGGCGGTCGCTGAGGTGAAAGCCGCAGCCATGGAATCCTTGGGTGATGATGTTGATGGCGTTTTGGCCGGCGGTTTGTTCAAAGAAATGGAAGCCGATATCGTTCGTGGTTCAATCTTGAAGACCGGCAATCGTATCGACGGCCGTGACACCAAAACCGTCCGTCCGATCGTGGCGGAAGTTGGCGTTCTGCCGCGCACCCATGGTTCAGCCCTCTTTACCCGCGGTGAAACCCAAGCGCTGGTGGTGGCCACCCTCGGCACAGGTCAAGATGAGCAAATCATCGACGCGCTGGAAGGCGAATACCGCAACAACTTCATGCTGCATTACAATTTCCCGCCTTATTCGGTGGGTGAGGCTGGCCGTGTTGGCTCGCCAGGTCGGCGTGAAATCGGTCACGGCAAATTGGCGTGGCGGGCGATCAACCCAACCCGTCCGGCAAAGGATGAATTTCCTTACACCATTCGCGTCGTGTCGGAAGTCACCGAATCCAATGGTTCATCTTCGATGGCCACGGTTTGCGGCACATCCTTGGCGATGATGGATGCGGGCGTGCCTCTGCCGCGCCCTGTGGCTGGTATTGCCATGGGCCTGATTAAAGAAGGCGACGATTTCGCGGTTCTGTCCGATATTCTGGGCGATGAAGATCATCTTGGGGATATGGACTTTAAGGTGGCGGGGACGGCTGAAGGCATTACCGCGCTTCAAATGGACATCAAGATCACCTCGATCACCCGTGAGATCATGGACATCGCGCTGGCGCAAGCCAAAGATGGCCGCATCCATATTCTTGGCGAAATGGATAAGGCGATCAGTTCCGCCCGTGAAGTGCTGGCGGATACCGCGCCAAAAATCACCACCATGTCGGTGCCGGTTGATAAAATTCGCGAAATCATTGGCCCTGGTGGTAAAATGATCCGCGAAATTTGCGAAACCACCGGCGCGAAGATCGACATCGAAGAAGACGGCACCGTTAAAATTGCGGCGACCGATACGGCTTCCGGCGATGCCGCCTATAAGATGATTCACGACATTGTCGCTGAACCGGAATTGGGCGTGATCTATACGGGTAAAGTCGTGAAGACCGTTGATTTTGGCGCTTTCGTCAATTTCATGGGTGCTCGTGATGGTCTGGTGCATATTTCCGAATTGCAAAACGGCCGCACGGAAAAAACCACCGACATCTGCAAAGAAGGCGATGAGGTTAAGGTCAAGGTCATCGGTTTTGATGACCGCGGCAAGATCAAATTGTCGATGAAGCGTGTCGATCAAGAAACAGGCGCTGATCTGGAAGCCGGCGAATAAGCCCAACCGATCATCCGATACAAAACACGAAAAGCGGGGTTTTTGCCCCGCTTTTTTGCGCTTGCTTTTGGGTGTGGCCGCTTAGGATTGACGTTAAGAATGAGAAGGGTTATTCATCTCGCGGCACGCCGATATGGTGATACCCGCCATCGACATAGTGAATTTCACCCGTGACGCCGGAGGATAAATCGGAAGTCAGGTAAAGCCCGGCGCGGCCGACTTCATGCATATCAGGGTTACGGCCAAGCGGGGCGTGAGTCTCGCTATGGCGGAAGACATGACGTGCGCCGCCAATCGCCGCCCCCGCCAAGGTTTTCACAGGGCCGGCAGAAAGGCCATTGACGCGGATGCGATCACGCCCCAGATCAACCGCCAAATACCGAACGGAGGCTTCGAGCGCGGCTTTCGCCACCCCCATGACATTGTAATTCGGCGTGATGCGATTGGCGCCAAGATAGGTCAAGGTAATCATCGAGCCGCCATCGGTCATCATGGGGCGAATGGCGCGGGCGATTTCCGTGAAGGAAAAGGCCGAGATCAACATCGAATCAAGAAAGGCTTGGCGATTGACATCCATATACGCGCCGGTGAGCGCGGCTTTATCGGCAAAGGCCAAGGCGTGGACGACAAAATCCACCCGATCCCAATGCTGCTTGAGCGTCTTGACCACTTGATCGGCGGCGCCGTCAACGCTGACATCATTCGGCATGGTGATGGTGCTGCCCAATCCTTCGGCGAGCGGCAGAACACGTTTGGCCATCATGTCATTCTGATAGGTGAAGGCCAATTCTGCGCCCGCTTCCGCCACCGCTTTGGCGATGCCGTAAGCGATGGATTTATCATTGGCGACCCCCATGATGAGGCCGCGTTTGCCTGTCATCAAGCCCGACATTACGACACCTTTCTAAGGGCAAGGCTGGCATTGGTGCCGCCAAAACCGAAGGAATTGCTGAGCGCCAATTGAATGTCTTTTTCGATCATGCTGGTGGGAATCTGGATATTGCCAATGCCCGGATCAGGATTTTCAATATTGGCGCTTCCCGCAACGAAACCGTCCTGCATCATCAGCATCGTGTAGATCGCTTCCTGCACGCCGGTGGCGCCTAGCGAATGGCCGGTGAGGGATTTGGTGGAGGTCACCACGGGCAAATACTCGCGCGGTTCAAACACAGCACGCACCGCTTCCAATTCCCGAATATCGCCCACCGGCGTCGACGTGCCATGGGCGTTGATGTAATCGACAGGCTGATCAAGGCCATTGCCATCAAACCCCGCCAAGGCCAATTCCATGCAACGCACCGCGCCTTCACCCGATGGTGCCACCATATCATGGCCATCGGAATTGGCGCCATAGCCGACGATTTCCGCATAGATTTTTGCGCCGCGGGCTTTGGCGCGCTCGTAATCTTCAAGCACCACCATGCCGCCGCCGCCGGCGATCACGAAGCCGTCACGATCCGCGTCATAGGCGCGGGAGGCGCGTTCAGGCGTATCGTTATAAGAAGAGGACATCGCGCCCATGGCGTCAAACAACACTGAAAGAGTCCAATGCAATTCTTCACCGCCGCCCGCGAAGACAATGTCTTGCTGGCCAAAGCGAATGGCATCGGCGCCGCTGGAAATGCAATGCGCCGAGGTCGAACAGGCAGAAGTGATGGAATAATTCAGCCCTTTGATTTCAAAGAAGGTCGCGATGCAAGCGGAAACCGTCGATGACATGCAGCGCGGCACCATATAAGGGCCAACGCGCTTAGGGCCTTTATCGCGGGTGGTGTCAAAGGCGGTCAGCATATTGGCGGTGGACGGGCCGCCTGACCCCGCGATCAGGCCCGTGCGTGGGTTGGAGACTTCGCTTGGCGTCAGGCCGGAATCAGCAATCGCTTGTTCCATGGCGATCACCGCATAAGCCGCGCCCTCCCCCATAAACCGAAGGCGTTTGCGATCAACATGTTCGGCAACGTCCATTTTGACTGTGCCATGCACTTGGCTGCGGAAGCCTAATTCCGCGTATTCCGGCGCAAAGACGATCCCAGATTTACCCGCCTTCAACGAGGCGGTGACGTCTTCTGCGTTGTTGCCGATCGAGGAAGTGATCCCGATCCCTGTAATCACGACGCGGCGCATAGAGGCTCTCCTTTATAGATGGTGTCGAGGTTTAGTCTTCGTCTTTGAACAGGCCGACACGAATGTCATTGGCTTCAAAAACAACTTCACCGTCGCATAGCACTTGGCCATCGGCGATGCCGAGAATCAATTTGCGCATGATCAGGCGTTTGATGTCGAGTTTGAAGGTCACGACTTTGGCTTGCGGTTGCACTTGGCCGGTGAATTTCACATTGCCGACGGAAATCGCGCGTCCCCGTCCCGTGCCGCCAGCCCAGCCAAGGTAGAACCCCACCAATTGCCACAGCCCGTCCATCCCCAAACAGCCCGGCATCACCGGATCGCCAATGAAATGGCAATCGAAAAACCATTTATCGGGGGTGATATCAAATTCAGCGATGATTTCACCCTTGCCTTCAGACCCACCCGTATCGTTGATTTCGGTGATGCGATCCATCATCAGCATCGGCGGCATCGGCAATTGCGGGTTGCCGGGGCCGAACATTTCGCCTTGGGCGCAGGTGATCAAATCCTCGTAACTGTATTGATTTTTTTGAACGAAATTTGGCATGAAACTCTCTCTTTAAGATGTCTTGATTTAAGATACCAGACTTGCGCTGAAATGCGAATGTTTTGCAGTTTTATCTTTACATTTTTGCAACATGATTATAATTTTTTAATAGAGTTAGTAATGAATACACAGGTTTAGCATTGGTCAACTCTTCCGTCATATCACACCATGATCGTCATATTGATCGGCTTCGTGACCATAACCTGCGCCCAACACGGCAACGGGTGGCGCTGGCGGAATTGCTTTTTAATGGCCCTTGCCGTCATGTCTCAGCCGAACAATTGCGGCTTGAAACCGAAGCCAAGGGAATTCGGATGTCGCTGGCGACGATTTACAACACGCTTAATCAATTTACACGGGTTGGCTTGTTGCATGAAATAACGCTCGACAATAACGTCACCTATTTCGACACCAATACCGATCACCACCATCATTTCTTTGATTCCAAAACCAATGATCTGATCGATATTCCGAAAGAATCCATCGCGCTCAAAGCCCTGCCTGAGGCGCCGGAAGGCCGTCAAGTGGAACGCGTTGATGTGGTTATTCGCTTGCGGTAACAGCCAAATTACTCGCCCCAATCGAACTCTTTAAAATAATTCTAAACTGCTTGACTTTCAGGCGATCCCTGACAATATCTAAGGTGTTGGAGAAAGAAGTTTGGTCTCGGGTGAGTTGTTCTATATCATCTGATCCTTATGCTTCTGAAGTGAGAAATACACAACAATCTGGAGAAACCCCATGAATGAAATGAGCAAGTGCCCCGTTATGCACGGCAGCGTCACGACGCCCGTTGCTGGAACCAAAAATATGGATTGGTGGCCTAATCAATTGAACCTTGATATTTTGCGCCAGCATGATCAGAAATCGAACCCCCTTGGGGCTGATTTTGATTATCGCAAATTGGTCAAATCCCTTGATGTCAACGCGCTGAAGGCTGATTTGAAAAAAGTCATGGCCGACTCGCAAGACTGGTGGCCTGCTGATTATGGCCATTATGGTCCGTTTTTCATTCGCATGACTTGGCACGCCGCGGGCACGTATCGCACAGGCGATGGTCGTGGCGGCGGCGGCACAGGGGCTCAGCGTTTTGCGCCGCTCAATTCTTGGCCTGATAACGGCAACTTGGATAAAGCGCGCCGCTTGCTCTGGCCGATTAAGCAGAAATACGGCAATAAACTGTCTTGGGCTGATCTCTTGATTATGGCGGGCAACGTCGCGATTGAAGACATGGGCGGGCCAAATCTTGGCACGGCGCTGGGTCGCGATGACATTTGGCATCCGGAAAAAGACATTTACTGGGGCGCTGAAGACGAGTGGCTGGGCGATAAGCGCTACGGCGGCACCCGTCAAGACCTTGAAAACCCGCTGGCGGCGGTGCAGATGGGCTTGATCTACGTCAATCCAGAAGGCCCTAACGGCAACCCTGACCCTCTTCTTTCCGCACAGGATATCCGCGAAACTTTCGGCCGTATGGCGATGAATGACGTTGAAACCTTTGCGCTTGTGGCGGGTGGTCATACTTTTGGTAAAGCCCATGGTAATGGCCCTGCTGATGCCGTTGGTGCAGAACCAGAAGGCGCAGGCATCGAGGCTCAAGGCTTTGGTTGGGAAAGCACCCACGGCTCCGGCAAAGGCGTTGATACCATCACCAGCGGCATCGAAGGGCCTTGGACCAGCAACCCTACGCAATGGGATATGGGCTATTTGAACCTTCTTTATAAATACGATTGGGCGCTGACCAAAAGCCCTGCTGGCGCGCATATCTGGCATCCGGTCGATATTGATGAAGCCGATATGGCGCCTGAAGTCGATGGCAGCGGCAAAGTCATGCCGATGATGACCACCGCTGATATGGCGCTGAAGGAAGACCCGATTTACCGTGAAATTGGCGATCGTTTCGTCAATGACCCGGAAGCCTTTGGTCAAGCCTTTGCTGAAGCCTGGTTCAAACTCTTGCACCGTGATATGGGGCCAAAGACCAATTACGCGGCGGGTGATTTCCCGAAGACCGATTTCATCTGGCAAGACCCTATCCCTGAAGGCCGGACGCTGAGCGCAGGTGAAGTATCCGCCATCAAAGACGCGGTCAAAGCCTCTGGCCTGTCGCTTCAAGAAATGGTGGAAACCGCTTGGGCATCCGCATCATCTTACCGCAATTCCGACAAGCGCGGCGGCGCGAATGGCGCGCGTATTCGCTTGGCTCCTCAAAACAATTGGGCGGCGAATAAGCCCGATCAATTGGCCAAAGTGCTGGGCGTTTATGAAGGCATTGCTAGCGCGAATAACGCCAGCATTGCTGATGTGATCGTCATTGGCGGCGCGGCTGGTGTTGAAATGGCCTCCGGTGTTGAGGTAGCGGTATCCACAGGTCGCGGTGACGCAACCCAAGACGCCACGGATCAAGATTCCTTTGCTTATCTTGAGCCTCGCGCCGATGGCTTCCGCAACTACTCAGAAAAAGAGTTTGCCGTTAGCCCAGAAGAAATGATGCTTGATAAAGCGCAATTGCTTGACCTGACGCCGGTTGAAATGACCGCTCTGGTCGGCGGTCTGCGTTCCATGGGCATCAGCGCAACGGGTGAAGGCGTCTGGAGCGATGGCCAAAGCCTCAATAACGCTTGGTTCAGCACCTTGCTGGATATGAGCGTGGCTTGGAAGGCGACGGGCTATAATTCCTATGAAGCCTCTGATCGCAAGACGGGTGAAGCGGTTCGCAAGGGCAGCCGCATCGATCTGGTCTTTGGCAGCAATTCTGAATTGCGCGCCATCGCCGAGGTTTATGCCCAAGACGATAACAACGATAAATTCGTTCAGGATTTCATCGCGGCTTGGACCAAAGTAATGGACCTCGATCGTTTCGATCTGCGGGGGTAATCACTCCGATCTTTCGATAACAAATACAGCGGCCAGCCTTAGGGCTGGCCGTAGTTTTCGGTCTCCAGAATCCCCCAAAGCGATTTCCGCTGAACCCAGCCGACAATGCCATCGGCTTCAAGGCGGCACCATTCAGGCTCGCAATAATCCAATTCAGCCAAGACGCCTTTTTCCGCCACCGCGCGGGTTTTCGACGCGGCGTCATTTTTCGCGTGAATTTTTGCCGTTGTGTCTAAAATCATCCCCCCCCGCCTCAGCGATAGGGTGGAAACATGCATCCAGCCGGTGATGCCGTCGTGATCCGTCACTTGCCGCCAGACGTCAAATTCCCCCACCACTTTCACGGGCAGGCTGCGGCGTTGATATTCCCATTGGATGGGGTAGTTTTTGCCGGGGCCCGTGCGCATATTAACGCGATTGGTTTTGAGGGTCACAAAGCGAGGAATTTCAAGATTAGAGCCGCGGATCGAAATGCGGTTGTCTTGCCCAAAACTAGAACTGATCGCCGCAAGGGTCACGCTCACCCCAATCAAGGCCAATCCCAAAATACGTTTCATCCCAACCATCCCGTGTTCATCAAGGATTAATCTAACCTCGTCTTATTATAGGCAAGTTTTAAGGAAGGAACAATCAACCTGCGGCGATCAATATTCGGACGCCTCATGCTGGGAATATTCGCAATCGGCGGGGTGAATAAAAACAGTTTTATTGGACATTTGCCAGCCGTGATGCTACCCCTTTTCAGAAGTTTTAGTCCTTTATCGCCGACGTTTTTATTTCGAAAGAGTATAGAGCCATGCCATCGGGTAAACCTCTCGTCACCCTGACACGCAAATTGCCAGATTCCGTTGAAACGCGGATGCGTGAATTGTTTGACGCTCAATTGAACGCCGATGACCATCCTTTTAGTCAGGATGAACTTAAAGCCGCGGTGGCCAAGTGTCATGTCTTGGTGCCGACGGTGACCGACCGCATTGATGCCGATATCATCGCCGCCGCTGGACCAAACCTGAAACTAATCGCGTCCTTTGGCACAGGGGTTGATCATATCGATCTCAAAGCCGCGCGCAAAGCCGGCATCACCGTCACCAACACGCCAGGGGTCTTGACCGAAGACACCGCCGATGTTGCCATGGCGCTGATCCTATCGGTGCCGCGCCGCATTGCCGAAGGGGATGCGCTGATCCGTCAAGGCGGTTGGACAGGCTGGGCGCCAACAGGGATGCTTGGGCATCGCATCAATGGCAAGCGGCTTGGCATTGTTGGAATGGGGCGCATTGGTCAGGCGATTGCTCGCCGCGCCAAAGGTTTTGGCATGTCGATCCATTATCACAATCGCCGCCCAGTGCATTCCGATATTGAACAGGAACTGGAAGCCACCCATTGGGATGATCTTGGCCAGATGCTGAGCCGCATGGATATTATTTCCATCAATTGCCCCCATACGGAATCAACCCATCATTTGCTGTCGCGCGAAAAACTGGAGAAAATCCAGCCCCATGCCTATTTGGTCAACACCTCGCGCGGTGAGGTGGTGGATGAAGCCGCGCTCGCGGATTTGCTGAAGCAGCGGCGCATCGCTGGCGCTGGGCTTGATGTTTATGAAAATGAGCCGGATATCAACCCGCTCTTGCTCGAGTTAAAAAACGCCGTCTTGTTGCCGCATATCGGCTCCGCCACAATCGAAGGCCGCCTCAGCATGGGCGATAAAGTGATCATCAATATCCAGACGTTCATCGATGGCCATACCCCGCCGGATCGCGTCATTGAAGTGATGATCTGATCGGGATAGATCAGGACGCCCCGCAACAAGGGCAATCGGGTGATTTCGGCACGGTGATCACGCTTGTCGACATATAACGGCCGTCAAAAAGCAACAATTTACCATCAAGCGCGCTGCCTAAAGGTTGATCGGGCATCAAGGCTTGTTTGATGGCTTCGAGCGCCATGATGCTGCCGACGGCGCCGGTGATCGGCCCTAGAATGCCTGCTTCACTGCACCCCGGCGCCAGATCACGCCCTGCCGCTTCGGGGAAAAGACAGCGATAACACGGCGCGGCTTCATCAATGCCGCTGCGGAAACTCGCCACCTGCCCTTCAAGGCGAACCGCGCCGCCAAACACCAACGGCAAGTGATGCTGATGCGCCGCGTCATTTGCGGCCAGCCTCGTCTCAGGATTATCCGACGCGTCAATAATGACATCCACCCCTTCACAAAGAGCGGCGGCATTGCTCGCGTCAAATCGGCTGCGATGCGGATGGATATTCACCTGATGATCCATGGCTTTGCCCGCAATGGCGGCGGAATCGACCTTCGCCATATCAATGTGATTTTCGGGATGGATGACCTGACGGTTGAGATTAGAGCGGTCGACGACATCATCATCGATAATGGTGAGCGTGCCAATTCCCGCCGCGATGAGATATTGGATCACCGGCGCGCCCAGCCCGCCCGCGCCGATCACCAGCATATGCGTGGCGGCCAATCGCAATTGATGCGATTCCTCAAAGCCGGGCAAAATCAATTGCCGGGCGAAGCGATGCAGGCGGTCATCGGCAAGAATATCGGTGTCGGTGTCGGTCATAACCCTTCCAGAACTAGGGGGTTTGATCAGACCCGTCAAGGCCGGTGGAGCCGAAACCTCCATCGCCGCGATCGGTTTCATCAAGCGAGGCTACCAGTTCAAGCCTTGCCATGGTCACGGGCGCCAGCACCAATTGCGCGATCCGCATGCCGCGAGTGATCTCCACTGTGTCTTGGCCTAAATTGATAACGATGACTTTGATTTCCCCGCGGTAATCGCTATCGATAGTGCCCGGCGCGTTGGCGACGGTCAGCCCCTGTTTGAGCGCGAGACCCGAACGCGGGCGGACTTGAATTTCATAACCCGTAGGGATCGCCATTGTTAAGCCTGTGGGAATGGCCATACGATCAAAAGGCGCGAGCATGATCGGGGTGTCAATCGCGGCCATCACATCCATTCCCGCTGATCCTGCTGTGGCGTAACTGGGCAAGGGCAGGTCATGGGCGTGATCGAGTTGAACAACAGGCACTGAGATCATGATGAAAACTCCTTGATGATGGCTTCGGTCAGGGTTTTGGCAACATCGCGTTTCGACATACGCGGCCAAGCGGTGCTGCCATGGTCGGTGATCAAATGCACTTGATTGTCATCGGCGCCAAAAACAGGCTGATCGGCGCCAACATCATTGGCGAGAATCCAATCGCATCCTTTGCGCGCGCGTTTGGCTTCACCGTAAGACACCACCTGATCGGTTTCCGCGGCAAAGCCAATCACTAAGCGGGGTCGGGTTTTATGACGGCTGATCGTCGCCAGAATATCGGGGTTTTCCTTAAATGTCAGTTGCGGCGGCGCGCCATCGGTTTTCTTTAATTTCGATGATCCAGCGCCCTCGACCGCCCAATCCGCCACCGCGGCGGCGCAAATCGCGATATCCGCCGGCAAGGCCGCTAGTGTCGCATCCAGCATATCTTGAGCCGTGGTGACAGCAACGAGTTGCACCGCTGGTGGCGGCGGTTGATCGACGGGCCCTGAGATCAAGGTGACTTTTGCGCCTTCCCGCGCCAAGGCATCCGCGATGGCATGGCCTTGCTTGCCGGAAGAGCGATTGGCGATATAGCGCACCCCATCGATCGGCTCATGGGTCGGCCCGGAAGTGACCACCACCCGCTTGCCGTTGAGCCGTCCCTTTCCGGGGAGCATGCTTTCCGCCGCGTCTAAAATAGCCGCGGTTTCCGCCAATCGACCCGCGCCATCTTCACCGCAAGCCATATCGCCGCTATCGGGGCCGACAAAAGCCATGCCGCGAGATTTCAACAAAGCGGTATTGGCTTGGGTCGCGGGATTAGCCCACATAAAGGGATTCATCGCGGGCGCCACCAAGATCGGCGCGCCAGTGGCTAAAATCGCGGTTGTGGCAAGGTCATCGGCCATGCCCTGCGCCATCCGCGCCATAAAATTCGCGCTGGCGGGGGCGATGATCACCAAATCCGTGTCGCGGGCTAGGCGAATATGCCCCATCTGCGCTTCATCGGTGAGCGAAAACAATTCGGTATAGACATGATCGCCCGAAAGCGCCCCCACCGAAAGGGGGGTGACGAATTGCTCGCCGCCTTTCGTTAAGATGCAGCGCACCGCCCAGCCTTTGTCTTTCATGCGGCGGATTAACTCCAAGGCTTTATAGGCGGCGATGCCGCCGGTGATGATCAGCAAAATACGAGGTTGCCCAGCAAGGCCAGCGGAGATCATGCCATTGCCAGTTTGAGCCACGGTTTGGGTCGTGTTTTGAGGCGTGCTTTGGGGTGGCGCGTCTT
>CAJXME010000013.1 GCA_913056245.1 uncultured Alphaproteobacteria bacterium
GAACGATCATGATGATGAAAACACTGACCACCATCACCATCGCCCCTCTTGTTGATTACTGACCCGCGAGATAACGTTCAGCCCATCCGGCTTCGATTACCGCCACCCAACTGGGGTGAGGTTCGGGCAAACTCCGCCCCAATTCGGCTTCGGATAAGGTCGCGATGCCGCGCGGCAATGCCGCGAAAGCCGCTTGATCGGACGGGTTGAGTTTTGCCATCGACAGCACCGTTGGATCACCCCAAATATCGGAATTGGCCTTGCGCAATTGCGCTTCCGGTGAGAGCAGGAAATTCGCCACCACTTGCGCGGCTTCTGGTGAGGTCGCGTTAAAAGGAATGGCGACATAATGGATATTGGCGAGCGTTCCGCGATCGTGAACATAGGATCGCACCGTATCGGGCAACGCCCCCGATTGAATGTCGTTTGAAAACTTCGCCGGGTTAAACGCCATGGCCATATTGATTTCGCCATCCCCCATCAATTGCGCCAGATTGGTGTAATTTTTAGGGAAATTGCGCCCCTTTTGCCAAAGCGATGGATGCACCGCGTCAAGCCAAGCCCAAAGCGGGGCTAACACCGCGTCCGTATCCGCCTGATCAGCGGGCATCGCAAAAACCGAATGATCGGCGGTTAATTCCAGCGCAACCTGCTTGAGAAAGCTGGTGCCGGTGAAATCTGGCGGCTGAGGGTAAGTGAAACGCCCGGGATTGGCGATGATCCAATCTTTTAATTTAGTGGCGGATCGTGGCGGCTCTGACAAATAAGCGCTGTCATAAGCAAAGACCAATTGCGCCCGCCCCCATGGGCTTTCGAGACCTTCGGTGGGATTCCCAAAATCAATTTTCAACGCAGGCAACGCCTTATCATCGGTGAATTGCCATGACGGCAAATCAAACGCCCAAGCGTCATCACGCAACAGCCCATTGCTTTTCAGCGCGGCGAAATTTTCGCCATTCACCCAAATCAAATCCACGCTACCATCACTGCTGCGGCCTGCGGTTTTTTCAGCAAGGATGCGGCTGACCGCCGAAGCGGTATCGGTTAATTTGACATGAACCAGCGTGATGCCGTGGTCGTCTTTCAGCCGTTGACCCGCCCAGGCGATATAATCATTCACCACAGGCGAGCCGCCCCAAGCGTTGAAATGAACGGTTTGGCCAGAAGCGGCGGCGGTAATCTGATCAAAGTCAGCGGCCTTGGCGGTCAAGGCGAAGAAAAAAGCCGCAAAACCAGCCCAAAGCATCGTGGCGGCGAGAATAAAAGGTCTTATCATGTTCTTACTCCGGATATGGATAATCTTTCTCTATCTCTCTGTCCATATTCGCCTTAAAAAACACGGCAGAACCTCATCAACAGGACGGAAGTGTTGAATAAATAGTCTACGCATAAGCGCGGCCAATCGCAAAGGACTTTGGCCAATTAAACGTATTGATTATTAAACGTCTTGGTCAAAATCCATGGCGTCATTGCTGGCGGCGACGGATTTCAACACGCCGGAGAAGAGTGTCAACATCGGCGGGATGATGATGAGCGTTGCGATCACCGACACCAAAAGCCCCCCGAAAACCACCGCGCCAATCCCGCGATAAAGTTCAGCCCCAGCCCCGGGGAAAATCACCAGAGGGATCAGGCCAAAGAGCGAGGTTAAACTCGACATCATGATCGGCCTGATGCGGTTTTTAGTGGCTTCGATCACCGCATCGCGCGGCTCAAAGCGATCTTCTTTCATATGCAGGATGGTCTGTTCCACCATCAAAATCGCGTTATTCACCACCACCCCAATCAAGATGATAAACCCAAGCATGGTGAGCATATCCAAGGATTGGCGGATGAATTGGTTAAGCACAAAAAGGCCGAAGATTCCCCCAGCGGCGGAAACCGGCACAACCGTAAAGATGGTGAGCGGCAAGATGAAACTGCGCATCAAAATTGACAGCAGCAATAAAATCACCCCAACAACGATGATCAAATTGATCTTCAAAGCTTGCCAAGTCTGTTGCAAATCACCGGCGGCACCGCTGATGTCAAATTCAATCCCCTCAAGATTGCTTTCGTTTTGCCGCAAGAGGGCAATCTCCTCTTCGACCTGCGCCACCGCGTCTTCGATGGTCAGGTTTTCATGGGGACGCAATTGCACCTCCATCATCTGCCGGCCGCCATGACGAAGAATTTCCATCGGCGCGCTGATGATGCTGATTTGCGCCAATTGATCGAGGTTATAAATTTGCCCCAAGGGCGAGACAATCGGCAGGGTGGATAAATCGTCAATCGACAATTCCGTGGCGTTCTTGCCCGCCACCACCAGATCGATCAATTCCCCATCCAATGGGATTTCTGACACCGCCATGCCATCGTTAAAGACATCGACCGCCGCGAGAAAATCAGCCACCGTGAAGCCAGCACGGGCGAGCGCCAATTGATCCGGCTCAACCCGAATCTGAGGCACTTGGCTGTTCAGCCCCGGGCGCACCCGAATTTGATGGCCATCTTTGCGGGGGAACCGGCGGTTGAGTTTTTCATCCAACCCGCGGGTGACGCTTTCAATGGCGTTGATATCAGGCCCGGAGACAATGACATTGATCGACCGTGAGCCGCCAACCGACCGCCCAAATAAAGACGATTGGCGGGCAAAGGCGCGGGTGCCCGGCTCATCGCGGAGAGGTTCGGTTAATAACCCGCTTAATTCGCGCACCCGGCGGCCATCTTTAGCCGACGCGCCGGCAAAGGCCCCGCCGCTATAAGCCACAAAGAAGAACCGATCAATGGCGGGGTCTTCGGCGCTGACGTTATCTTGCCAAAGCGGTTTGGCGCTCGTTTCCATCTTGCGGGCGATGCGGCTGGTTTCTTCCAGCGAATACCCCGGCGGCACGGAAATCCGCGCGAAGACAAAATTGGCATTGCCATCGGGCAGGTAATCCAATTTTGGCATGATCATATATGCGGTGACGATCGAGCCGGACAGAATCAGCGCCACCAGCCCAAGCCCTAACCCCACGCGCTGGGTGATGATTTGAGCATAGCCAACAATCAACCGCCGAAACCCTCTTGCCAAAGGATCGAGGATGGGAATGGCCATCATGGTCGAAAAGCGATCGGCGTTACCTTTCAGCAAACTCGCGGAAATCGTGGGGATCACCGTCACGGAAACCACAGCGGAAATCAACACCGCCACGGCGATAGCAATGCCGATATCGCGGAACAATTGGCCGACGGGCAAATCCACCATCAAAATAGGGATGAAGACGATCACGGTGGTGAGCGACGCCCCCAAAATAGGCGCCCAGACTTGCCTTGCGCCATGATAGGCGGAATGCGCGGCATCAAATCCCGATTGCCGGTGGCGATAAATGTTTTCCAAACTCACGATCGACGCGTCAACCACCATCCCCACGGCAAAGGCTAAACCCGCCAGCGAGATGACGTTAATCGATAAGCCTAATCCGGCGATGGCGACAAAGGTTCCCACCACCGAAGCCGGAATGGCGATAAAAATAATGACGGTGGGCAAAATCGACCGCAGGAACAGCATCAAAATAACCAGCGCAAAAAACCCGCCGATGTAAATATTCTGCTGGACGAGGTCTAGAGCTGAGGCGATGTAATTCGTCTCATTATAAACGATCCGCAAATGCAAACCTCTAGGGTTCAGGCTGGTGGCGTTGAGATCATCGACCACGGATTTGACCCGCTCCATGGTTTCCACCACATTGCTGCCTTGTTCCCGCAACAGGTTGATGATCACCGCGTCTTTGCCGTTAAGGCGGCGGAAACTCGACCGCTTTTGAACGTCTAGCCGCACCTCCGCAACATCACCAAGGAAGACGGGGAAGACCGCGCCACCTTCGGTGACTTCATTGCGAACGATGATTTGTTTGACCGTCTCCGGCGTGTAAGGCAGGGATTCAAACCGCACCGCGTAACTGCGTTTGCCTTCATCGACGGCGCCAATGCTGACCAATTTCGACGCGCCGCGCACCGCCCGAATGACTTCAGCGACGCTCAATCGATAGCGGCTTAATTTTTCAGGATCAAGCAGCAGCCGCAATTCCTTTTCACCGCCCCCATAACTCGATACTTCCGCCACGCCCTGAACACGAGACAGCGGCTCTTTGATGCCAGTATCAAGAAACCCGCCCAATTGTTCGACATTGGGAATATCGCCCGTCTCTTCATCGGAAAGCGCCACCAAGGCTAAACGCGCGATGGGGCTGTCATCGGAATTCGAGGTGCGCACGGTGGGGCGTTTGGAATCGTCGGGCAAACCCGTGATGCCCGATAATTTGCTGAGCAACAAGACCAGCGCTTCATCCATATTCTGCTTCAACGAATAGGTCAGGGTAATCCGCGCTGAGCCCGTAAAGGATCGCGAGTCAATCGTCTCAACCCCTGCCAGTGATCCCAATTCATTTTCAAGGCGATGGACGATTTCGCGGTCAATATCTTCCGGCGACGCCCCCGGCCAGGACACGCGCACTTGATAAATCGGCTTTTCGATATCCGGCGTCATCTGGATGGGGATGGTTTGCATCGCCAGCAAGCCAAACAAAAACACGCTGACCAGCGCGGCGATCACCGCAATTTTATGGGCGATGGAAAACCGAATGAACGCGTTCATAGCCGTTTAACCCTAATCTTGGCCAATCACCTGAACCGCTTGCCCATTGGACAGCAATTCATTGCCTTTAATCACCACTTGTTCTTCGGCCTTAACGCCGTCTTTGATAATAACGCGGCCGTCCAAAATACCGCCGGTGATGACTTGCCGCTGAATGGCTTTGCCGTCTTCGATCACAAAGACAATATAACCGCCGCGCAACGGCACCAGCGCATCGCTCGGCACGGTAATCTGATCTTCAGGGATCGAGGTGGGCACCATCAAGGCAAGGCTGGCGCCGACCGCGCGGAGATTTTCATCCAACACATCGGGAATTTCAAACCGCACCAGCCGGGTTCTGGAACGGGGGTTTTCTTGCGGCAATTCAACGCGCAACCGCGCCGTTTGCATCACGCCAAGGTGGTTTTCATATGCAATGGTTTGAACATCGCGCAAATAAGCCATCCAGCCCAGCGGAATATCGGCTTCAATTTCATAATCATCATCACGCTGCAAGGTCACCAGCGTGTCGCCGACACGGCTATAGCCAATGCTGAAATCCGCCAGCGAAATAATCTGGCCATCGATCGGCGCGACGATTTCAGCTTCGCTGATTTGACGCTGGATATCCGCGATCTCCAGTTGCAAGGTTTCAAGGTCTATGGCCATGACCTCGCGATCCTGCTGAAGAATCGAGATGCTGTTTTCCACTTGGACAATTTGCTGCTGTTTTTCAAAATAGCGAATATTGGCCTCGCCGAGGGACGTTTGCGTGGTGACCTGATTCTGCGTCAGGGTTTCAATACGATCCAGCCGGTCAGCGATCAAATCCGCCTGTTTGATCAATATCGCCAGACGGCGGCTTTCGGAATCAATCCGAAGGCGGTTGTTTTCCATCTGCCGCTTCTTTTGCTTATCTTTGAGGCGAAGGTCTTGCAAAGTTTTGGTAAGGTCTGTGACCTCCATTCGGGCGATGACATCGCCTTTTTGCACCATCTCACCAATCTTAAGCGGCTCAAACACAATCTGCCCTGATTTCGGCGCCACCACGCGCACACCAGCGCCCACCACCACCCGGCCGTCGACCGTCGATGTGGTGGAAATCATTTTTTGTTCAGCGATGGCCACTTCAACCGGCGTCGAGCGTTTCTGCTTTTGTTGAGCATGGGCGATATTGATGGTCAATACCGCGGATAAAAGCATGAAAAGGATGGTTAAGAGATGTTTTTTCAAGATGGCAAACCCAATAGTTCCACCATCCATATTCGTTTTTTATCGCGTCTTGGCAAGAGCGAAATCAAAATAATCTCTTCAAACCAAAAAGGGTTTTGGCCTTGGGTTACGACCGGCGACGCGGAAAAGCCATTTCTGGTTTATAATCGTCAAATGAATCAAGCCGCTGGCGGTTGCATTGCGCTTGTAAAGGGCTGTCCGGCTGAACCGCTGTGACCACGGGGAACCGCTTGCGATACGCCGCGGTTTGATCGTTATCTTCCATGGCGATGGCCACAAGTCCCACGACCTCACCGCCTTGGCGTTCAATCAATCGAATAGCGCCATCCATGGTGCCGCCGGTTTCAATCCATTGATCGACCAGCAAAACACGCGTGCCTTCAGCAAAAGCAGGTTTGCGGATTTCCATATCCTGCGTCCGCCCTGAATAATTGGAAAAGGAGACGCGGTCTGTATCAACGCATAATTTGCCCGCTTTGCGAACCGGCAAGAACCCCACCCCAAGGCGCGTTGCCAAGGCCGAGCCAAGCACAAATCCCATGGCATCAAGACCGCCCACCACATCACAGGTGACGCCCTTGAGATCAGCCTCTAAATCGTCAAGCAAATCATGGAAAGCCTCGCCATTGATATAAATCGAGGTGGGGTCAAGCCAAGCGAATTTTTCACCCTTGGTGTTGGGCGACATGATGCTGAGATACCAGCGGTCTTGTGAATTGTTGTCCTTGCTCATGTCTTAATCTCCCATTCCTTTGTTCGTGCCATTAATTGGTCTAATTTGCTTGGGTCAATGTTATAAAAATCATCATCGATATTAATGCCCGTGGCGACCATAAAGCAATCCACCGCGGCATAATCGCTCGCGTTTTGAGGGGTAATCCCTGACGCCAACGCAATGGGGGTATCGGGCAGAGCCGCCCTGAAGGTTTCAATTTTGCTGAGGTCAGCCGCGTTGCCTGTGGCGATCCCTGAGGTCGTGACCACATCCATGTAATCACCGGCGATACTGGCGGAAAGACCATAATCTTTGGGGGCAACAGGCCGCTGTTTCTTAAACGCCGTGCCGCCAAAATAAAGCCCCTGCCATCCGCATTCACGGCGCGTCTTGGCGATGGCTTCGGCTTCATCTTGGGTAGATGTGCGCTCGTCAATGCGCGCATCATCGGCCCAATACGCGTCAATCCGATGCCCTTCTTGTTCAAGTTGGGCAAGGATCGGAAACGCCTTTAATCCTGTGACCGCTAAAAAGTTCAACCCAATCCAAAAATCAGGATAAGCCGAACGAATCGACCGGATGATGGGCAGGAAAGTGTCGACGTCAAAATCATGATTGATCAAAAAACAGCCGGGAATATTGGCGGCGCGTAAAATATCGATATTGCTCGCGGCTTGCGCGTGATCAAGCACATGGATCACCGGCAAAATGACAGGCGCTTTGCGACCAAATAATTGATAAAATTCAGCCCTGTTCATCTGTTTTTTTCTCCTTCATCACCCGCCAAAACGATTTCATGTTCTATCAAAAGAAATGGGGTTGATCTCCATGGTGATGGGTCGTTCATGAGACATTAATCATAAAAGGATGATAATTACTTTTGCAAAATATGGCAATTTGTTGAAGACTAGAGGCAACAAATAAATGCAGGAGGAACACAGGCATGACGAAAAAATCATCCATTTTAAGCCATCAACCAAACCGCCGCCAGGTGCTGGGTTATGGCGCGGCGACGGCGCTGGCTATGCCGTTTATTTCACGCGCTTGGGCAGCGCCGATTGAAATCAATATGCTCGCTTGGTATGGCCATGGTGAGCCTGATATCGTCAGCGAATTTGAAGCCGCCAATAACGTCAAATTCAAGCCGAAATACTACGCTGGTGGGGACAATATGCTTGGCCTCATCGCGCAATCGCCTCCTGGCACCTATGATTTGATTCTATCGGATGGGGAATTTGTCCAGCAGTTGAACCAAGCCGGCTATATCGAAGAATTGAACGCCGGTGATTATCCGTTTGACGATATGCTCTATGAAGATTTCAAAAACTTCCCCGGGCATTGGAAAGATGGCAAACTTTATTCGATGATGGTGCGTTTTGGTCATCTCGGGGTGTCCTATAATAAAAACGCCATCACCGCCGAAGAAGCGATGAGCTATTCCTGCTTCTGGAAAGAAAACGTCAAGGGCAAGGTTGGTCACTTTGACTGGCATCTGCCAAGCCTTGGCATGATGAGCCTTTACAACGGCAATGGCGCGGGCTTGTGGGACCTCACCGACAGCCAATGGGATAAGGTTCAGGACACCACCCTATCCTTGCGGCCTCAAGTCGGCGGTTACTTCGATTATGGCGGGACTTTTAACTCGCTCAAAAACGGTGAAATGCTCGCCATGTGCGGCATTGGTGACTGGATCACAGGCGTGCTAGAAAAAGACGGCGCGCCCGTGGGCTCCGTGGTGCCAAAAGAAGGCGGCATCCAATGGACGGAATCCTATTGCATCGGTAAAGGCAGTGAGAAAGCCGATATCGTCAATAAGTTCATCCAATATATGCTGTCGCCGGAAGGTCAGGTCAAATCGGCGCAAATGGCCGCTTACCCCGGCTTTGCGATCACCAAATCAGGCCGCGCTAAATTGATCGATGTCGACCGCAAAGAAGCCGAACGCACCGGTCAGATTGATGGCATGGCCAATGATCCGATCGCGTTGATCAAGGAAGGCCGCATCCATTACCGCAACATTCCGGTTCAGCAATCGCTTGAAGACTGGAATGATTTCTGGTCGGAATATAAAAACGCCTAATCGGCTTTTTCACCTATCGCGCAGGACGGAGTCTTTGGCTCTGTCCTGTCGTCATTGACCTTCGCACTGGCCATCCGGGGGATGCTCATGCCCAGCGCTGATCGATCAGCACCATCACTCGCAAAAGACCAGACGTCAGGGGGACGTGTGGCGCATTGGCCTGTCTTCAAATACGCCATGCGCCTGCCTATTGTGATCTGGCAAGGGCTGTTTTTCATCGCGCCTTTAATCTTCATGGTGGCGATGTCCTTCTTCGTTGTCCGCAATTATCGGATGACCGAAGATTTTGTCATGAAAAACTGGCTCAAGATGATGAGCCGTGATTATTTCTGGGACAGTTACGCCCTGACCTTTGGTTTGGCGACGCTATCGACCATCGTGGTGATGACCGTTGCCTTCCCCGCCGCTTACACGCTGGCCTTTCGTGTTTCCGATAGCACCCGCCGCTGGGCGGTGTTTTTGCTGATCATCCCCTTTTTCACCAGTTATCTGGTGCGGATATTTTCATGGTATGTGATCCTTGCGGAAAGCGGGGTGATCAACGCCATGCTCAGTTATATTGGCCTTGGCCCTTATGTCATGCTCAACACCAAATTCGGCACGATTGTTGGCTATATGACCTTGACCCTGCCGCTGGTCATCATCCTGCAAACCTTTTCGCTCGCCAATATTGACCGCTCGCTGATCGAGGCCGCGCATAATTTAGGATGCAAGCCGTGGCGCACGATTTATCGCGTGATTTTGCCCTTGGCGCGAACCGGGCTGATCATCGCGGCGGTATTTTGTTTCATTTTATCCTTTGGTGATTTTGTCAGCCCTTATTATTTGGGCGGCTCAAAACCGCCGACCTTACCGATCCTGATTATCGATACGGTCAAATCGGGGCAGCAATGGCCGCGCGCCGCGGTGGTGGCCGTGGTGATGATGGTGACGCTTTTTGCGGTGGCTTTCGCGGGCATCGCCTCTGCTTATCGCCGGAGGGGATCATGAATCGCGACCGTCTGTTGAAAGGATTTCTCTTCGGGTATTTGGCGTTGGTCTTTGTCTTTATCTTCGCGCCAATCCTGTTCAGCATTATCTTTTCGTTCAATTCCGATCGCTTCCCCACCATTCCTTTGGGCGGGTTCACCCTGAAATGGTACGAAACGATTTGGCAAGACCCTGATGTTTGGGAAGCCGCGCGCACCAGTTTGATGGTATCGATCTCTGTGGCCATCACCGCCACTTGCCTTGGTTTTGCCACCGCCTATACCGATTACCGCTATCAATTCAAACTCAAGCCGCTTTATCTGGCCTTGATTTTACTGCCGCCGACAATTCCATTGATCATCATGGCGCTGGCCATGTTGGCGTGGTTCGCCAAGATTGGCCTATCGGGGCAGGTCGTCTCCATCATCATTGCCCATACGGTGCTGACCGCGCCTTTTGCCATGGCGATTATTCGGCTCCGGCTCAGCCAGATGGACGCAAGCCTTGAAGCGGCGGCGTGGAATCTGGGCGCCGATCAATGGCGCGCCTTGCGGCTGGTGATCATTCCGTTTTGCAAGCCGGCGATCATCTCATCCTTTTGCCTGACAGCGGCGGTATCCTTTGATGAATTTGCCATCGCTTGGTTTATCTCAGGGCTGAATAAAACGATCCCCGTGGTTATTCTTGAAATTGTCACGGGCAATATCGACCCTCAAGTCAACGCCATCGGCAGTTTTGTCTTCCTGACCTCAATGACCCTCGTGATCATCGCCCAAGTGGTGCTGATGACCAAAGAAAAGAAAGAAAAGGACCATCATGGCTAATGCGCTGGTAGAATTTGATTCCGTGGTCAAACGGTTTGGTGATTTCACCGCGGTGGAAACCATGAATTTCACCATCGATGAAGGGGAATTCATCGCCATCATGGGGCCGTCGGGATGCGGCAAGACCACAACCTTGCGCATGCTGGCGGGGTTAGAAGAGCCGAGCGAAGGTCAAATTCGCATGCAGGGGCAGGTCATGAACCAAGTGCCGCCCCATGAACGCGACACCCCCATGGTTTGGCAATCGCTGGCGCTGTTTCCTTTTCTCAACGCGCGGGAAAATGTTGAATTCGGGCTTCAGATGCGTGGGGTTGATGCCGCTACCCGCCGCCGCAAAGCCCTAGAATGGCTTGACCGGCTTGAGATTGGCGAGTTCGCCGAACGCGATGTCAGCAGCCTTTCCGGGGGGCAAAAACAGCGGGTGGCGCTGGCGCGTTCGCTGGTCACGGAGCCTAAAATCCTGTTATTGGATGAGCCGCTATCCGCCCTCGATGCCAATTTGGTGATCCGCATGCAATCGATGCTGACCCGCTTGCAACGGGAATTGGGCATTACATTTGTTTACGTTACCCATTCCCAATCCGAGGCATTTGCCATGGCGGATCGCGTGGTGATCATGTCGCGGGGGCATATCGCGCAAGTCGGCACCCCGAAAGATATTTATCGCGCGCCAGCCAATCGTTTCGTCGCGGAATTTGTTGGCCGCAACAACATCATCAGCGGTCATGTCAAATCCGCGACGGCGAAAACCGTTACCCTTGAAGGCAGTCTTGGCACGTTCAAACTTAACCTTGGAGAGCGACCAAAGCCAGCAATTGGCGAAGCCGGGCAATTTGTGATCGCGGCTGATCTTGTCCATCTTTCCGCGAGCCGTCCGAAATCGGAAAATGTGCTGGAATGCTCGCTCATCTCCGAAGAATTTATCGGCTCTGTGGTCACCTTGTTCTTAGAAGCCCCTGATGGCAGTGAATTTAAGGTTCAAGTCCAAGAGCGGGAATTGGCCGATATGGATTTGAAACACACCGATAAAATCTTTGTGCGCTGGGCTTCGGAACGCGCGCATTATATCTGCGCGGGGTAATCTTTAACCAAAGCGCGGGCATTATTTGGAGGAAGAGACGATGATCAAGAACCCTATTCCTTGGCCGAATGGCGCCCGATGCGCTTGCGTCATTTCCTTTGATATGGATGCCGATAGCCTTATTCATATCGCCAAGCCTGACGATTCCCATGATCGGCTTTACCCCATCAGCATGGGGCGTTATGGGCCGACCGTCGCGGTGCCGCGCATCTTAGAGACCTATCGGCGGCTGGGCATTGAGCAATCTTTTTTCCTGCCCGGGTGGTGCATTGAAACCTATCCTGACGCAGTGGAAGCCATCCTCAAAGGCGGGCATGAGATTGGCCATCACGGCTATTTGCACGAAGACCCGATTGACGCGCCTGATCAGCGGATGTGGTTTGAAAAAGCGTTGGATGCGCATCGGCGGTATTTCGGCGACACCCCAGCGGGTTATCGCGCGCCGGTCTATAACATCAATCAAGAGGTGGTTGATCTTTTGGTGGAACATGGATTTCGGTATGATTCATCCATGATGGCCGATGACATCCCCTATCGATTGGAAACCGCCAAAGGCGGGTTATGGGAAATGCCCGTACATTGGGGAACAGATGATTGGCCGCCTTTCGCGCATTATGCGGAAATCGGCTATATGATGCCCGTGCAATCGCCATCCGCGGGTCTTGCTGGGTTTTGGGAAGAATTTGATGCCGCCTATGACGCGGGCGGGTTTTTCATGCTGATCGTGCATCCTTTCTTGACCGGTCGATTGGCGCGCTGGCGGCAGGTGGAACAATGGCTTGAAGAAACGCTCAACACCCAAGACGTGTGGTTCGCG
>CAJXME010000014.1 GCA_913056245.1 uncultured Alphaproteobacteria bacterium
ACAGCACCCCGCCATCCGCGATATCATTTGGGTTGGTGGTCATCTGGCCATTTTTATCAAGCCCTGTCCCCATGGGCACATCATGGCCTTCACGGGCGGCGATTTGCACTTCGCCCATCGCCATGGACGCGGTCGCCATATCAAACACCACTGGCGTTTGCCCGGGACGTGGCCAAGCAAAGGAAATCGGGTTGGTGCCAAAGAGCGGCTTGGTCGCGCCGGCGGGCGCCACCGCTGGCATATATGGGGTGCAGGCCAAACCAACGAGGCCTTCTTCAGCAAGAACTTCCACTTCAGGCCAAAGCGCCGCCATATGATGCACATGGCTGATGGATAAAACGGCAACGCCAATGTCTTTGGCGGCTTTTGCGAGCAACGGCAATCCAACGGCGTGAGCCATGGGCGCGTAGCCATTATCACCATGGAGTCGGATGACGGCCGGTGTGACCATGGTGGCTTTGGGTTGAGCATTGCCTTTGACTTTGCCGGAGCGCAAGGACGAAATATAAGCGGGTAGGCGGAACAACCCATGGCTATGCGAGCCATCGCGTTCGGCGGTCATGATCGTGTTCGATAGCGCCGCCGCATTGGCCGCATCAGCGCCGTTTTGCGTTAAGCAATCATGGGCAAGTTTGTAAATCTCATCGAGGGATAATGGGGTGGTGCTCATGATAAATTCCTCTAAATCTGTGTATCAATAATAACGCTAATGCCTTGGCCGCCGCCAATGCACATGGTGGCAAGACCATAGCGCCCTGACCGCCGTTTCAATTCATAAATTAATTTCGTCATGATCACCGCGCCGGTTGCGCCAACGGGGTGACCCAGCGCAATTGCGCCGCCATTGGGATTGACGATATCCGCCGGCAAGCCGAGCTGTTTTGAAACCGCGCAGGCTTGAGCGGCAAAGGCTTCATTGCTTTCCACAACATCAAGGTCTGTGATGCTGATCCCGGCCTTGTCGAGCGCCATTTTTGTGGCGGGAACAGGCCCCATCCCCATCACCCGTGGCGCGACGCCACCAAATCCATAGCCAATGATCCGAGCCATGGGGGAGGCGCCATGGGCTTCAGCCGCCGACGCCGTGGCCAAAACAAGCGCGGCGGCGCCATCGTTGATTCCTGAGGCGTTGCCAGCGGTGACACTGCCATCTTTTTTGAAGACTGGCCGCAAGCCCTCAAGGTTTTCAAGGCTCGCGTCATCACGGATGTATTCATCAACCTCAAAGACCACGGTTTTGCGACGTTCCGTGACCTCAATGGGGGTGATTTGTTCTTTGAAGAACCCCGCGTCACGGGCGGCGGCGGCGCGGCGTTGGCTTTCCAGCGCGAAGGCGTCTTGATCTTCGCGGCTGATGCCTTCATCGCTCGCGACATTTTCCGCGGTGATCCCCATATGCCCGAGGCCAAAAGGATCATGCAGAGCGCCCAGCATCATGTCATGCACCGTGGCATCGCCCATGCGTGATCCCCAACGCAAACTTGGCATCAAATGACCGCCACGGCTCATCACTTCAACCCCGCCCGCAAGCGCAGTTTCCGCATCACCCAATTGCAGCAATTGAGTGGCGCTGACAATCGCTTGCAAGCCACTGCCGCAAAGCCGATTAACGGTCAGCGCTGGTGCGCTTTCCGCCATGCCCGCGCCGATGGAAATACAACGCGAGACATACATATCTCGCGCTTCAGAATGGATCACATTGCCAATCACCGCATGGCCAATTTGCACAGCCGGTATCCCGCTTCTTTGGATCGCGGCGGCGGCGATTGCTGTGCCGAGATCAATGGGGGTGGTGTTTTTCAGTGTACCGCCAAAACCGCCGATCGCCGATCGCGTGGCCGAAAGGATGAATACGTCATTGCCAGAAGTCTTGGACATGGGAGCCTTGCCTTTTTGTGATATCATTGAATTTGCTATTTTGTGGCGGCAAGGGCGCGGCGTCAAACACTATCGAAAATCCGCCGCAAAAAACTCGCCTGCGGTTTTGATTATGGCTTTTAACCCCAAGGCAAAAGCGATAACGTAATGGGTAATCGCGTGGAAGAAAAAGATCATCACTTTGAAATAAACACTTTGAAAAATCATTAGGCAAAAGGTGCAGATTTGTCTGCGGTAAAACTATCAGATTGTTACACGGCGACGAAAGGTCCGGCCTTGATCAGCGGCACCCAAGCCTTGGTGCGATTGCTGCTCGAACAAGCGCGGCTTGACCGAGAGCAAGGCTTGAACACCCGCGGCTTGGTCAGCGGATACCCCGGCTCACCTTTGGGCGGTCTTGATCTCGAATTGGCGCGGTCAAAGCGGTTCCTCGATGAAGACGGCATTGTGTTCCAACCGGGCATCAATGAAGAATTGGCCGCCACCGCCCTTTGGGGCAGTCAGCATGTGGGGCTTTACGATCAATCCGAATATGATGGCGTCTTCGCGCTTTGGTATGGCAAGGGTCCGGGGCTTGATCGCGCTATGGACGCGCTCCGTCACGCCAATCATGGCGGGGTCGCGCCCCATGGCGGCATGGTGATTGCCGTGGGCGATGACCCGATGGGTAAGTCATCGACCTTGGCCTATCAATCGGATCAGGGCTTTTTATCCTTGGGCGTTCCTTATTTTTTCCCGCGATCGGTTGACGATATTATTCCGATGGGCCTCAAAGCCTTTGCCTTGTCGCGTCATGCGGGATGCGTTGTGGGGCTGAAGATTGTGATCGATACGGCTGATGCCAATGCGATCATCGATACCGGTGCTTTGCGCCCGGATATCTCCACCCCTCAGCCCATGCCATCGGTGCATATCGCGCGCCATGACCCCGCCTTGCTGAGGGAAACCAAACTGCATCAATCACGTCTTCCCGCCGTCCGCCAATGGCAAAGACAGAATAACGTGAACCCAATTGTCCTGACCCCGCAAAAAAAGACCTTGGGCATCATCGCGGTGGGCAAAGCGGCGCAAGAAACCCAAGAAGCTTTTCATCTTTTAGGATTAGATCAGCCGGAACAAAAAGGCATTGGGATGATGGTGATGACCATGCCCTATCCGATTGATGCTGAAACCATGCGCGATTTTGCCAAAGGCTATGATGAAATCCTTGTTATCGAAGAAAAACGTGCCTTTGTGGAAGATCAATTGGGGCGGGTGCTGGTCAACACGCCCCATCCCCCGCAATTGAGCGGCAAAACAACCCCATCAGGACAAGTGCTTTTGCCAGAATATGGGGAATTGACGGTTGAATTGATCATGGCGGCCATCCAAGATCGCGCGGCGTCTTTGGGGATCATGACGCCAGCCCCGCAAGATGCCGCCGCCCCGCAATTGGGCAATCTTCCCGCCGTGCCAACGCGCACCCCATATTATTGCGCGGGATGCCCCCATAATTCTTCCACCAAAGTCGGCGAGGGCGATATCGCGGGCATGGGGATTGGTTGCCATTCGATCAGCGGCTTTCTGACGCCAGACAACATCACAAACTTTTCCCAGATGGGTGGCGAAGGGGCGTTTTGGATTGGCCGCGCGCCGTTTTCAAGCCTTGATCACACGCTCCAAAATATGGGCGATGGCACCTATACCCATTCGGGGTATTTGGGCATTCGCGCGGCGGTGGCGGCAGGGGTCAATATGACCTTCAAGATTCTCTATAACGATGCAGTCGCCATGACCGGCGGCCAAGACGCTGCTGGCGGCAGTGAGCCTTATGTCATGGCGCAGCAATTGCGCGCCGAGGGCGTCAAGAAAATTGCCGTGGTCACGGATCAGATCAAAACCACCAAAGCATCGGGGGCTTGGCCGGATGGGGTGAGTTTCCATCATCGCCGTGATTTATTATCCGTCCAAGATGACTTGAGCAAGATCAAAGGCGTGACCACTTTGCTTTATGTTCAGACCTGCGCGGCTGAATTGCGCCGCCGTCGCAAACGCGGGAAAATAGCGGATCGCGCCGAACGGCTGTTGATCAATGAAGCTGTTTGCGAAGGCTGCGGTGATTGCGCGGTGAAATCAAATTGCGTGGCGGTGAAGCCCGTGGCGCATCCCGACGGCATCAAGCGTCAGATTGATCAATCGACCTGCAATAAAGATTATTCCTGCAATGAAGGCTTTTGCCCAAGTTTTGTCAGCATCGTCCCGAAAGGCAATATGGCAAGCGCCGAGCGGCCATCCTTACCCGAGGGCAAGACGTTGCCGGCGCCGTCTTCCTTTAAGCCGGGCATCAGCAATATTTACATCGCCGGGATTGGCGGAACAGGCGTCTCGACCTTATCGGCGATGCTGGTGATGGCGGCGCGATTGGATGGCCATTACGCGCAAGCGGTGAACAATACCGGCCTGTCGCAAAAAAATGGCGGCGTCACCGCGCAATTGCGGATGTCGCCCGACACGTCCTTAAAAGCGCGGATGGTGCGATTGCCGCCGCGTTCCGCTGATCTGCTTTTGGGCTGTGATGCGGTGGTGGCGGCCAATGATCAAGCGTTGAAGAGCGTTGATCCTGACCGCACCACGGCGATCATCAATGCCCGGGTCGATCCCGTTGGCGTGGCTGGTGTTGGCACAGGGCAAGTGGTTGATGATCAATTGTTGCTCAACCGCTTTGATGCGGTGGTGGCGCGTGAGCGGTTGATCCACCGGAATGTTTCCGCGATGGCTGATCGCTTGCTGGGTTCCACCACCACGGCGAATGTCATGTTGCTGGGCATGGCGGTGCAAAAAGGCTTGATCCCCGTCAGCGTCGAGGCCATGGAAGAAGCCCTGAGGCTGAACGGTGTCGCGGTTGATGATAACATCAAAGCCTTCACTTGGGGGCGATGGCTTGCCCATGATCCTGATCAAGTGATGAGCGCGGCGGCCATGATGCCGGTGGCCTTGCCAGCGCTTGACGATAAACCTGCCCGTGATGCGGTGGCGTATTTTGCCGATCGTTTGATCGAATATCAGAACAAAGCCTATGCCGAGCGTTATCGCCATATCATGCAAGGGGTGATGGATCGGGTGGCGGCGTTTAGCCCTGAAGATGATCGGCTTGCCCGAAAAGCGGCGCGGGTGGTTTATCGATTGATGGCGATCAAAGACGAATATGAAGTGGCGCGATTGATGACATCCTCGGCTTTCAAAGACACGATTGATCGCCAGTTCGGCGGTGCCGCGTCATTGCATTATAACTTGGCGCCGCCGCTTCTTGGATTTTTGAAAAACCGTGATGGCACGCCCAAGAAATTCCGGATTGGGTCTTGGATGGGGGTTGTGTTTAAGGTGTTGGCGGTGATGAAACCGTTGCGCGGCACGGTCTTTGATTGCTTTGGTTATGGCCGAGAACGCCGCCGCGAATGGGCCTTCCGCGATGATCATTTGCGCCGAATCTCACAAATGGCATCCACGCTTGACGCCAAACAGGCCGATGAATTTGACGCGGTTCTCGAAGCCTTGCTGACGGTGCGAGGCTATGGCCATATCAAATCCGCATCCATGGACACCGCCGAAGCCAGCCTTGCGGGCATGGCCATGGTGGAACAAGCCGATGATCATTTGAAGAAAGCCTCATAGAAAGGGACAGTATGATTACCCCCAAACTTTATTTTAGCCGTGAAGAATTTGCCGCGAGGGTTAATCGCAGTCGTGAAGAGATGCAACGCCGAGGGCTGGAGGTGCTGATTATCAGCGATCCGTCTAATATGGCGTGGCTAACGGGATATGACGGCTGGTCTTTTTATGTCCATCAATGCGTTGTCTTGGGGCTTGAAGGCGAGCCGATTTGGTTTGGCCGCGGTCAAGATGCCAATGGCGCGCTTCGCACCTGCACGATGCATCCGGATCACATCATTGGTTATGAAGATCATTATGTGCAATCCACCGAACGCCACCCTATGGATGACCTGTCCCGCCGCATGATCGATTGGGGTTGGGGGAATAAAAAAATCGGCGTTGAGATGGATAATTATTGGTTCACCGCCGCCGCCTATCAATCTTTGCAAACGCATTTGCCGAATGCGTCTTTTCATGACGCCACAGGCTTGATCAATTGGATGCGGGCGGTGAAATCCGACCAAGAACTCGATTACATGCGCAAAGCCGGTCAGATCGTCAGCAAAATGCACCATCGCATCATCGATAAGGTTGAGCCGGGGATGCGCAAAGTTGATCTGGTGGCGGATATTTATGACGCGGGATTGCGCTTTGATCATGATCTGGGTTTTGGGGGGGATTACCCTGCCATCGTTCCGCTTCTGCCGTCAGGCTCAGACGCCGCCGCGCCGCATTTGACCTGGGATGATCTGCCCATGGAATCAGGACAAGGCACGTTTTTTGAAATCGCGGGCGTGGTGCATCGCTATCATTGCCCTCTGTCGCGCACGGTCTTTTTGGGCAAGCCGCCGCAAGATATGCTCGATGCTGAACAAGCGGTGCTGGAGGGGATGGAAAAAGGCCTTGAAGCGGCGCGCGCGGGCAATATGTGCCAAGACATTGCCGAAGCCTTTTTCGGCACGCTTGAGCGATACAATATCATCAAAAACAACCGCGCGGGTTACGCCATTGGCCTTTCGTATCCGCCGGATTGGGGTGAGCGCACCATGTCGATCCGCCGCGGTGATACCTCACTCTTGCAAGAAAACATGACTTTCCATTTCATGACAGGGCTATGGATGGAAAATTGGGGGCTTGAGATCACCGAAAGCATCGTCATTAAAAACGGCGCGCCGGAATGCTTGGCGGATGTGCCGAGGCAAATGGTGGTGAAGTCATGAGCGCAACCTCTAATCCCGTGCGAAACCCCATCACGCCGACCATTCCCTTTGATGAAGATGGGGCGCATCACGGCTATTTGCGCCTGCCCCATAGCCATAACGCTTCGGCTTGGGGGAATTTGATGATCCCCATCACCGTCATCAAAAATGGTGATGGCCGGACGGCGTTGATGACTGGTGCCAATCATGGTGATGAATACGAAGGGCCAGTGGCGCTGCAAAACCTTGCCTCTAGCCTCAAGCCAGAAGACATCACGGGGCGGGTGATCATCGTTCCTTATATGAATTATCCTGCTTTTCGGGCGGCGACACGCACCTCGCCGATTGACGGCGGCAATATGAATCGTATTTTCCCCGGCAAGCCTGACGGCACCGCCACCCAGAAAATTGCCGATTATTTTGAAACGCAATTGGTGCCGATGGCGGATTTGGTGTTGGATTTTCATTCCGGCGGCAAGACGCTTGATTTTGTGCCTTTTGCCGCTTGTCATCGTTTGCCCGATGCCGATCATGAAGCCCAATGCAACGCCGCGATGATGGCGTTTAATGCGCCGTATTCCATGACGCTGCTCGAAATTGATAATGTGGGGATGTATGACACGGCGGTGGAAAATCAGGGCAAGGTTTTTGTCAGCACCGAATTAAGCGGCGGCGGGTCGATCTCCGCTCAAACGGCGGGGATTGCTTTACGCGGCGCGCGAAATCTGCTCATCCATGGGGGGGTTCTAAAGGGTGAGATCGATCACCAGCCCACCGCCATTCTTGATATGCCTGATGGCGATTGTTTTTGTTTTGCCGAACAAGAAGGTCTCTTTGAAATCTGCGTTGACCTCGGCGAGACGGTGAGCAAAGGCGAGACCATCGCTAAAATCTGGCCTTTGGATCGGACGGGAGCGGCGCCAACACCCGTTCAAGCCAAACGAAGCGGTGTTTTGGCGGGGCGTCATTTCCCCGGGCTTGTGGCCATGGGCGATTGTCTGGCGGTCATCGGGGTGGTGATGGCCTGATCGCGCCATGAGCAAAGCTATACTTTTGGATAGGTTTACAGCCTTAAAGCCTGAAGATATGCTTTGATTATGAGTACACTTGCTTTTGATACCCATAAATTTGTTCGCGACTTGACCAAAGCGAATATGCCAGAAGAGCAAGCGGAGGTCTTGGCGCAGCATTATGCCAATTTGCTCAGCGATCGCTTGGCCACCAAAGACGATATTTCGGGACTCAAAAAAGACATGATGCACCTTGAAGAACGACTGGATGCGAAGATTGATCATCTTGAAGAGCGGCTGAATGACCGTATTCTTTACACCGCGGTAAAATCTCAAATGGCTGGAGTTGCCTTTATTTGCGCGGTGATAGGATTGATGCTCAAGTATTTTTGAGCCGAGATCGCCTGATCGCCCCATTAATCCACGAAAGCGCGTTCAACCACAAATTCACCCGGCGCGCTGTTTGAGCCTTCCACAAAGCCCATCGCCTCCAGCCGATCCTTAACATCATTGAGCATCGCCATGGACCCGCAGATCATCACGCGGTCTTGATCACGTTTCAACCCATCGCGTCCGAAAAGATTATAGAGTGAGCCATCATCCATCAAGGTGGTGATGCGTCCGGTCAGGGGTGAGTCTTCGCGGGTGGTGGTGGTCACGAGATGCAGGCGATCGGCGGTAAACTCGCCCACCAAAGGGTCATCTTTGGTGGCGGTCACCGTGTTGATGGAATAAGCCAATTCGGCTTTCTCGCGGCAGGTGTGGGTGACGATCACTTGATCAAACTTTTCATAGGCCTCTGGATCACGGATGAGCGAGGCAAAAGGCGCAAAGCCTGTGCCGGTGGAGATCATCCATAGCGTCTTGCCGGGCAGAAGCGCGTCTAAAACCAGCGTTCCCGTGGGCTTTTTGCGCATTAAGACCGTGTCGCCTTCTTTGATTTTTTGCAGATGTTCCGTCAAAGGGCCATCAGGCACTTTGATCGAATAAAACTCGATCGTGTCATCCCAAGATGGGCTGGCGATGGAATAAGCGCGGTACACGATCTTATCGCCGTCGTTTTGTGGTGGCAGGCCAATCATGACAAATTCGCCAGAACGGAAGCGAAAACTGGCGGGCCGTGTCAGGCGGAAGCGAAACAACCGGTCGGTGTAATGCTCGACTTCGGTGACGGTTTCGGCAAAAACATTGTCAGGGATCGTGGTCATGGTGCGGTCTTTCGATCAAAACATTGTCATCGGTAAACTTGGCTCATACATAGGCAGGCTTACCCAAAAGCGCAAGTTTCTTCGGGCATTTCGGAACAGGCTTTGCATTCGCGCGTGATCCATGCAAAATTATTTCCCAGATGATGGAGAACGGCATGACGAATATTCTGCTGCAAGAAAAACAAGGCGATCTGGTGATCCTGACCATGAACCGGCCGCAGGCGCGCAACAGCCTGTCGCTTGCGTTGATGGCGGCCTTGCAAGAGGCTTTCGATCACTTGGCCAAGGATAATAGCGTCAAAGCCATTGTTCTAACAGGCGAAGGCCCAGCCTTTTCCGCCGGTCATGACCTTAAAGAAATGTCCGCGGCGCGTGCTGGCGACGATCGCGGCAAAGCCTTTTTCATCGAGCCCATGTCGGCTTGCGCGATTTTAATGCAAACCGTGGTCAAATGCCCCAAGCCTGTCATCGCGGCGGTGGATGGGATTGCGACAGCCGCCGGGTGCCAATTGGTCGCCAGTTGTGATTTGGCCGTCGCCACCGCCAGCAGTCGTTTTGCCACACCAGGGGTCAATATCGGGCTTTTTTGTTCGACGCCCATGGTCGCGGTGTCGCGCAATATTCCGCGCAAGCGGGTGATGGAAATGCTGCTGATGGGGGAGATGATCCCCGCTGATACCGCCGCCGATTGGGGGTTGATCAATCGGGTCGTGGCTGAGGGCAAAGCGCTTGAAGAAGCCGTCGCTATGGCAGAAATGATCGCCGCGAAATCCCCCGCAACCGTTAAAATCGGCATGGAAGCCTTTTACAATCAAGTCGAAATGCCCCTTGATCACGCTTACGCCTATACCGCTGAGGTGATGGTGGAAAATATGCTCCATCGCGATGCCGAAGAAGGCATCAATGCCTTTATCGAAAAACGCAAACCTCAATGGCAAGGCTGATGAGCCAACCCTTATTCTAAAACAGGACCTATTTTGACCATGATAAATTTGGCCATTCAAACGGCAAGACGCCGCTTTCTTTCTCTTCTCACTTTAATAGCTCTGATGATGGTATCCCCGATGACTGCACAATCCGACGAATTAGGCATTGAAATTTTAACCGCTGGCCAAGGCGAGGTCGCCAAAGTTGGGCAACGGGTCACCGTCCATTATGTCGGTCGCCTCGAAGACGGCACGATGTTTGATTCTTCCGTTGAGCGGGGGCAACCTTTCGAGTTCACGCTAGGACGCGGCCAAGTCATCAAAGGCTGGGAATTGGGCGTTGAAGGCATGGCCATCGGCGAAAAGCGTCAATTGACCATCCCATCTGAATTGGGCTATGGCGCGCGCGGCGCGGGCGATAAAATCCCCCCCAACGCCACGCTTGTCTTTGAAGTCGAATTGCTGGCCTTGGCGGAAGCCGTCAGTTTGGGTCAAGCCAAGCCTGAAGACTTAAAGGCGGCCATGGCTGAAGGTGTGGTGGTGATCGATATTCGCCGCGAAGATGAATGGCGTGAAACGGGCGTGATCGAAGGCGCGCAAACGATCACGGCTTTCACTGAAACCGGGCAGTTGCATCCCGAATTTCAACAGCGGTTCTTTAACCTGATCCAAAGCCCAGACACGCCGATCATGCTCTATTGCCGCACAGGCAACCGCACCAGCAGCCTTGGCAACGCGCTGATCGATCAATTGGGGTTCAGCAAGGTCAGCCATTTGACCGACGGCATTGTCGGCTGGACCAAAGACGGCGAGCCAACATCGCCTTGGCAAGAGTGATCAAAAGGTCATTGAAAAAATGATCCCGGCAGGACTCGAACCTGCTGCCTCAAGATTAGGAATCTTGCGCTCTATCCTGATGAGCTACGGGACCATGGGTTTGTTATCACCTGAGGGGTGACTTTTGTCAATTTCACCCCGTTTTCCTCAAGCGATAACCCTCACGCCATAACCCACGCGTGATGGCTTAACCGCGCAGGATAGGGAATTCTTCGCCGCTTAAAACATCGCCATGGTTAAGGGTTACGCCGGGGAAAGGCGGTGAAGTGACAATGCCGTCGCGCCGCACAAAATGCGTATCATCCCCCACCAAGCGCAAGGAAAAGGCGCGGCGTTGATTGCTTTTGCTGGTATTGGCGGGCGCGCCATGGATGGTGCGGTAATCAAAAGCGATCGCATCGCCAGGCTGAACCGCCCAGCCTAGAATCTCATAATCATCGCGGTTGCCATTGATATCCGGGATGTCTTCAAGCCCGTCATTTTCATTCAAAGCAGAGCCATCAAAGCGTTGGGGGCGGTAAAACTTATCCCATTGATGCGAGCCTGAGATAAACTCCAAAGTGGTTTCCCGCGGCACGTCATCAAGCGGTATCCAGAGGCTGACCGTCTTGGCGCTATCCACGCAATAATAGGGCGCGTCTTGATGCCAAGGCGTTGGCACGCCGGTGGCGGCTTCTTTGACCAAGACATGTTCATGGAACAATTGCACTTGCTGGCTGTCCATTAATTCCGCGCCAAGAGCGGCAGCGTCGGAATTAAAAATGAAATCCTTATATTCAGGGATGCGCGCCCAATTGCAGTAATCAACAAAAAAGCGGCCGCCACCATCTTTGCCTTTATAGACACGGGCGTTGGGGTCTGGATCGGCCATATTGGCATCAATGCCCGCGCGCAAGACGTCAACCCAATCGTTGAAGACGCCGCGAAGAACCGTCACGCCTTTTTCCTTAAATTCCGTGATTTGATCGTCACTCAACATTTTTGCCATCATACCCTCCAACACATTTATAGGACTATAAAACCACGCGTAGCGTGATCAATCCATTAGAATTTACTCACCCCGAGGTGGGATGACTTCATAGCCGGGCTCTTCCGGCTCATCGTCAAGAATTTCGGCTGGAAACCCTGGCGCCAAGGCTTTGAACCCCACCTGATCTTCAAGGCGTCGAATGATGTTCGGCGAAAATTCCCGCGCGCCATATTTGGCGATGCCATCTTTGAAAATATCCACCATCAGCGGTGAGATTTCCAAAGGCACATCATGATCTTCAGCAATTTTTTGGAACAAGCCAATATCTTTAAGCACCAAATCCATGGTGAAATTAATATCGCGGCTGCCATTGAGGATCACTTGGCTTTCGGTTTCATGGACAAAAGACGTGCCCGATGAAATTTTAATCGCTTCATAGGTGGTGCTGAGGTCAAGGCCCGCGGCTTTCATCGTGATGAGCGCTTCGGCGCAAGTCAGCAAATTCGCCGTGGCGAGATAATTGGTCATCACTTTGAGCAGTGAGGCTGAACCTAATTCGCCCGTATGCAAGACCCGCCGCCCCAACGTGGTTAAAATCGGCAGCATCCGATCAAAG
>CAJXME010000015.1 GCA_913056245.1 uncultured Alphaproteobacteria bacterium
ACGCCGCAAGACAAAGCGATCATGGAAAAAATCGCCGGCGCAAGCGCGCAAAGCAAAGGCCAGATCAAAGTCTCCGGCCATACCGATAACGTGCCGCTGGTCTTTGGGTCGAACTTCCGGGACAACTGGGATTTGGCCGCCGCCCGTTCCGCCAGCGTTGTGCAAGCGCTTGAGGATACCGGTAACATCAACGCCGAGCGGCTTGAGGCGATCAGTTTTGGTGAAACCAAGCCTCTGGAAAGCAACGATACCGCCGCGGGCCGCGATAAGAACCGCCGCATCGAGATCGAGATCAATTACTAACCTCCATCAACTTTACGCATCACCTGCCTCCAGCCCTTCGGGTTGGAGGCTTTTTTATGGCGTGGATCACGTCCAAGGCTGCAGCATCGGTAAAGAGGTGGCGAAGAGGGGCGTCAAGAAGAGGCTGAGAGAGAAGGCGTCACAGAGGCTTGATGGTTAACGCAAGACAAGTTCCTCGAAGAAACTAAAGCGAAAGCCCAACCCCGCCCATAAAGACCGCAAGGCAAAGATCAAGCCACAAAGCCGCAACAGACGCATCACGGCTTCACGTCAGCTTAATCACAAGAATGGTGAGGGGCGGATAAAGCGTTAGGCCTTACATGCCAGGGATGGAAGAGCGGCGTTTTTTCTTCTGCGCTTTCGGCTCATCGACTTGCGGCTCACCCACCAAGGAATTTCTGAACCGGCATTTGGGGTCAAATTTACGGCAAACCTCTTGAACTTCTTTGAGGTCATGGGCGGCAAGCACAATCCACATTTGGAAGTCTTTATAGATGATGAAACTGCGCAACATCATCAAATAACCGCGCTTGAAATAAAGCGACATCAAGGCATAGGCGATGACGAAAAGCGACCAATGCACAACGAAGGTAATCGAATAAATTGCGATCAGCGCCAAAAGAGGTTCAAACAAACGATGCTGGATCAACCAAAGCGCAGGCGCGATAAAGGCCAATTGCGACGGCGTGGTGTCAATAATCTCACAGCGGCGGGTGAAACTCCTAAGCACTTCATAAACCCGCAATTCATCTTTCTTGGGGAAGGTGTAACTTGCCAAATCATTGCTGATGCGTTCCATCATATCAGGATTGGCAAATTCGAGTGTGATCCCCAAAGGCCCGTAGCCGATTACATTATAGATTGTGCCGTCATGCCAAATGGTCAGCAGAACGCCTTCATCTTCATCGCATTCTTCCATAAGGTTTTGGAAATCGATGATGCCGCCGGTGAACAATTGACCATCAGTGCCAATGATCACATCCCCCGGATTGAGGCGCAGCGTCCGCGCCCGGGAGATGGTGTTGACTTCCTTGATGGTGAGAAAATTGCGTTGAGGCGAGCCCGATGAAGCCTGATCCATATTCAGATCAGGCAAGACATCTTCTTGAGCCATGGGCGCGTCATTCAGCATATGAGCATCCTTTAGATCACGTCTCGTTCAACCCGCCAAGGCTTGATGCCTTAGGGGTATTTAATGCTGTTCTTGCTGTCTTCGATTTGCGCAACAATGGCCATGTTTTGTTTGACCATCGCGTTAAGCATATCCAGCAATTCGCCCTGCCGCGAATAAATGGCTTTCAATTGGCGGCCATCATCCATGCCATTGGCCATGGCGCTGATGCCATCCACGGTTTTCTTTTCCATGGATTGAATCTGAGCCAGCAATTTCTTGTTTTGAGCGCTTAACTCAGCGCTGATGCCTTTCGACATGGTGCTGGTCATGGTTTTCGTGCTGGCTTGAACGGCGTCGCTGGTGGCTTTCATGCTGGCCACAATGCTGTCGCGGGTAAAGGCGATGCCTTCGTTCAGCGTTTGCAATTCGGTGATCAATTGGTTGTTTTGAGCAACGAGAGATTCTTGGGTTTTGAGCGCGGTTTCAAGGCTGGTCAAAGTGTTATTCACTTGATTGACATTTTCCGCAAACACCACAAGCGCTTCACGGCTGGTGGAGGTCACGGATTTAAGGTCAGACATGGTGCGGAAATAAACCAATCCCGCAAAAATAGACGACACCACCACCCCGGTAACGGCGCTAAAGAAAATAATGGTTGTTGAACGATGAATTTTTTTCACGTTATCCTCCAGCACTCGATTGTTGTTTTTAATCTTGCCGAATTCCGCGGTGACGTCAGTGGCGGCGTCAGCGGCGTCGAGGGCAAGTTTAATGCTATCTTCAATTCCCTTAGGTGGCGTGCTCATTTATGTCTCCCTTGGGTCCTTTTCCCATTGCTGTCAGAAAACCGTTGCGCGGTGAAATATGCACATTCCGTGCCAGTCACTTCAAAAACCGTCATGGCAGGAAGGCGTGGGCCTTTGAAGCCAAATTTCCGGCATCCATAGGGCCGCGGCTTTTCATAAGTGATAAAATGATGGATGCAGTCAAAACAATTGACGCGTTTGGATCGCGGTGACGCTGGGCGTTGTGGCCGTGATCGGATGTTAGTTTTTCGCATCACGTTTCTCCAGGCGTTGCTGAACGCTTAACACCATTTGCGCCAATCGAAAGCGGAGAGCGCCAAGAAAGCAGAGAAGGGCGGCGAACCAAGAAATCCAAGCGCGCATTATCTCACCCTCATCCCGCCAATCAAAGCCCGATAGGGTCAGGTAAACCGCCACCCCAAAAAAGGAAATGGTGCTGATCAATTCGCCGAGGCTATGGTGACGGTATCGAGGCATTTGGGTTCTCCATCAATTATTCGGTCAGCATGGGTTATGCGTTCAAGGCTTGACCATGTTCATCGAACATCAGGTCTTGTGGCACGGTGACGTCAGGCTCTGGCATGATCTCACCGCGGTCAACGCGATAGATATAGGCCAAGACCACCGCCACAGCATTATATAATTTTTCGCTAATTTCTGCACCAATATCACCGGTGAAATAAAGCGCACGCGCCAATAATGGGCTTTGGAAGACAGTGATGCTATGATCTTTCGCACGGTCAATGATGCGTTCGGCGAGCACGCCCTTACCCATGGCAATGATCACTGGCGCGCCGCCTTCTTCGGCTCGGTAGCGCAGGGCAACGGCAAAGTGGGTCGGGTTGACGATCACCGCTGTGGCTTCGCCAATATTCTCCAAGGCTTCACGCTGGCGTGAACTTTGCTGGGATTGTTCCATCTGCATGCGGCGGATTTTTGATTTCACTTCAGGCGAGCCTTCGGTTTCCTTCATTTCATCCTTCATTTCCTTTTTCGACATCCGCATCTGTTGCATATGGGTGTGGCGCTGCCAGAAATAATCAATCGCAGCGATGATCATCAAGACAATGATCATCCCGCCAATCAGGTATTGAAAACCACTGAGCATGACCTCAAGCGATTGGTTGAGGGTGCTGAGGGATAAGGGCAAGACTTGCGGCATGTAGAGATGGATGAAAAGCCCGCCAATCCCGAACAATAAGATCACTTTCAGCAAAGATTTGCCCAATTCGACCAAACCTTTGACGGAAATGATCCGCTTCAACCCGCTAATAGGATTGAGTTTATTGCCTTTGAAGGCCATGGCTTTAGGGGCAAAATTAATGCCGCCCACCGCCGCTTGCGTCAGCAACACCACCAGCAAAATCGGAATGCCCACCAAAATCGAAAACATCACATAGGACCAGAAAATCGATTGCAAGCGGCCTAACCATAAGTTTTCAAGCATATAAGGGTGATCAAATATAAAGAGAGTCGACCAAGCTTTCAGAATATCTTCACCAAAAAACGGAATCGATGAAATCAACAACCAGCCAATCGCAATGCCGGTGAAGACAAACATTTCTTTTGAGGAAAGGATGCGCCCCTCTTCGCTGGCTTTGTCCAGTTTTCGCTGGGAGGGGTCTTCGGTCTTTTCCTGGCTATCGTCTTCTTCAGCCATGCGTCATGTCCCCCATCATTTGGTGCAGATGCGCGATCGCCTCATCGGTGAGGTTGACCATCGCGGAGCCAAGATAATCCGCCGAAAAATACAGGATCGCAAAAGCGCCCATCAGCGAAATCGGAAAGCCAAAAGAAAACAGATTCAATTGCGGCGCGGCGCGCGTCACAATCCCAATCGACGTATTGATAAAAAGCAGGATCGTGGTGATTGGCACCATGATGATGGTTGCCGCAAAAAACATCGATCCGGCGGCGGCGATTCCAGCCTTCACCATAATTTCAGGATCAGGGCTAAACCCCACGGGCATCAAGCGATAAGATTCGAGCATCGACCGAATAGCGATCAAGTGACCATCAATGCTGACAAAGACAATCATCAGAAAGAGATAGAGGATTTGGCTGACCACCGGCGTTTGACCGCCCGCATTGGGATCAATTTGCGCGGCATAACTCAAGCCCGATGACGACGCGATCTTTTCCCCAGCCAGCATCGCCGCGCCAAAAAAGATCGATAGGATCAACCCGGCGGTCAGGCCAATGCTGATTTCCGCCAAGATGATGGGGATGATTTGCATCGACGCGATCAACTCGATCGGCAAAAGCGGGGCATTGATCGCGATGGCCGATGCAAGCGCAATCGACATGATGATCCGAATTTGAAGCGGTACCCATCGTGATCCGAAAAACGGCGCCGCCAGCATGAAAGCGCCAATCCGCAAACTGCTGACAAAAAAATTCGCCAGATAGGCCATGATGATCTGCAGGTCTAGCCCTGGGAGGGAAGGGCTATTGGCGCCCGCGATGATCAGGTCAGCCATCATCACTGCATCGCCACGATCTGATCAAAGGTGAAGGCAAAATATCCCGAAAGCGTGTTCAGCATATAGCCTGAAAGCAGGCCAAAGACCACCAAGACCACCACGAGTTTCGGCACAAAACTCAAGGTCATTTCATTGATCGAGGTGGCGGCTTGGATGATGCCAATAAAAAGACCAATGCCCAAAGCCACGCTGAGGAGCGGCCCCGCCGTCATCAGGATATGCATGAACATCATCTGCAAGAAATCAACATTCTGATCAAAACTCATGGCGGGTTTCCTTTAGCGAGCCATCAAACGGGGACGGAATAAGTGGCGACCAGCGAACTGACGGTCATGGCCCAGCCATCCACCAGAACGAAGAGCAGTAATTTGAACGGTAGCGACACCAGCATTGGACTCAGCATCATCATGCCGAGCGACATCAAGGTGGAGGCGATCACCATATCAATCACCAGAAAGGGCAAGAACAACAGAAAGCCAATCTGGAAGGCTGTTTTCAACTCAGAGGTGATATAGGCTGGAAGCAAGACGGAAAACGGCACATCATTATTGGTCGCGTAAGGCTCATCCCCCGCCATTTCCGAGAACATCGACAAATCGTTGATGCGGGTGTTTTCAATCATAAAGGCTTTGAGATGGAGGCTCGCGGTTTGAAGCGCCGTCAGCGCATCCATCTTGCCATCAAGATAGAGCGAGATGGACTGGTCATAAATCATCGTAAAGGTTGGCGCCATGATGAAAAAGGTTAGGAACATGGCGATGGCGATCAGGACTTGATTGGGGGGCGTCTGCTGTGTGCCCAGCGCTTGCCGCAAAATCGACAGGACGATGATGATCCGCGTAAAGGAGGTCATCCCCAAAACCAGCGATGGCAAAACCGTCAACGCGGTCATCAGCATCAGGATTTGCAAGGATAGCGAATAGGTGGCGGTGCCGTTATTATTGTCGCTCACGGTCAAGGCTGGCATGCCGCCAAAGGCTTGATCAAAGCCGGTTTGCGCCAAAGCAGGATGCGCCGACAGGATCGACAAAACAACAAATCCCGCCAGCGTGGTCACAAGGTGAAGGCTGCGGGTCATTGGTCAAATCCCAATTTCGGATTGCGCGAACGTGCTTGTTTCATGGCTTGCAAGAAGGGCAGGGTTTCGCCACCGTCCCCGGCGCCTGAGGCTTTCGCGGGCGCGGGTTTTGGGGAAGCACTGGGTTGAGATTGAGGCTTGCTTGACCGCGCCTGAGAGGCGTCAAGCGGCACAACAACCGGTTGCTGGTTTTTGGTGGTGACGATCGCGTAAGGCAATTGATCAATGGTGACCAGTTTGATCCGCTCACCCCCGCCGATGGATGTATCTTCAACCAAAGCGATGCGGCGTTGGCCACCCAATTGCGCGGCCAGCGGATCACGGAACCGCCGCAGAACCAGCATCAAGCCAATCAGGGCGATTAAAAACACCCCGATGATCAAAAACTGGTTTGTGTCAAAAATGGAAACCATAATTACCCCGCTTGTTGCGTTGAACAAGAGAGGCAAAAGCCATGCCAAGTCAAAACCTAATATTATAAGTTACTGATTTAACAGGTAAAATAATTGAGAAAAGAGCGGTTTTTGGCGTGGCGTCAGAAAACTGACAAAAGTGGCGTTAAAGGTTTTCCATCCGCTTTTCCGGCGACACAATTTCGCTAAACCGAATGCCGAACCGTTCGCCCACCATGACCACTTCACCGCGGGCGATGATCGTGCCATTGGCCAAAATATCCAACGGATCACCCGCAAGACGTTCCAATTCAACCACAGAGCCTTCGTTCAAGCGCAGCAGATCGCGAATGCGAATTTCTGTGCTGCCAACCTCAACGGTCAATTTGACGTCAATATTTTCAAGCACCCGCAGATTATCGACGCTGACGCGGTCGTTGCCGGCGCTAGGAGCAGCGGTTTCTGGAGCATCCATGCTTTCGTTTTCTTCGGCCATGATCCTGTCCTCTTCTCAGCAGGTTTAATTGTTCACTTGTGATGTTAATTTGACGGCGACTTGCCCATTGCGTTCGCCCACTTCGCCGGTGAAAATCACATGATCTTCAAGCAGTACATCGACGCCATCGCTGATTTGCATAGGGAAACTATCGCCAGGCTTTAAGGTGATCAATTTGCCCATTGAAACCGTAGGCTCACCCAATTGCGCGACAATTTTTAAGGGAATTTCAAGCACCGCCTGTTCCATGCGCTCACGCCAAGTGATGTCGTCATCAATCAGGTCGGTCTGCACCCGAGACCGCAGCTGGCTGGCGATGGGCTTCAAGGTTTGCAAAGGGTAAATGATATCAAAAGTCGCGGCGTCGACATTGGGCAGTTGCACCACGAAAGAACAAATGATCACCAAATCGCTGCCATCGACAAATGACGCAAATTGCGGATTCACTTCGCGGGTATTGGGATGGATGGTGATGCGGGTCAGGTCTTTCCACGCTTCTTCAAGCGCATGGTTAAGCCCATCATTGACCAGTTCAATCACTCGTTCTTCGGTGGTGGTGAATTCATTGCGGCGGTTTTTCAGGGTTGAAATCTTGCCGCCATAGTAAGAATTGGTCAGGATTGAAATGAAAGATGGGTTGAGCACCAGCATCATGCTGCCGCGCAATTCTTCGATTTTTGAAATCGACAGGCTCAAGAAATTATCCACATCCGCGATATATTCATCAAAGGTTTTGACCTCAGGCGGAAAGGATGAAATGCGTGGCTGAATCCGCAACATCGGCAGAAACACACTGCGGGCAAGGCGAGCAAAGCGCTCATTCAGCATCCGCAGAGCGTAATAATCGCCCAGCAAGGACAAGTCATCGGAGCCAAATTGAAAAGCGCGCACGTCTTCGCTTTGGCTCACATCGGCTTCCGCCACGCCGCTTGTGCCTTCTTGTTGAAGGCCATCAATAAGCGCGTTGACTTCGCTGGTGCTTAATTTGCGTGTAGATGTCACTCTCAGCCTCGCCTGGTTTTATTGCAACACGAAAGACGTGAAATGCACTTTTTCAATGCCGCCGAAGCCTTCGAGTTCTTCCAATTCAGCGTTCAGCACTTCTTTTAAGGATTCCGCCACCATTTTGCGGCCGGCTTCGCCTTTGATTTGATCTTCGGTGAAACTGCCGAGGCGCGCCAAGACCGCTGACCGCAGGCCCAATTCATGCGCTTCGACATTCTGCATCACGCTATCGTCATATTGCGTTGATACCGCCACGCCGACCTGCATCATTTTCCGTGAGCCTTCTAAATTGGTGGTGAAGGTGCCGGCAAATTCATAATAGGTGGTGGCGAAGGTTTCTTCTTGAGGCGCGTCTTTGGCCACTTTGGAAGGATCAGCATTGGCCGCTTCTTCCGCGGCAATCGCTTCTTCACGCTCAACGATGCTCCGCTCGATCATGGCCTCGAGTTCTTCTTTCTCGATGACATCACCGCCGGGGCTGAAAATAAAATAGCCGGCCACAAGACCAACGGCAAGCACGCCGCCAAAAATCCCGATCTTGATCAAGAGGGGCACTAATTTGCCGGATTTCTTTTCGTCTTCGTTTTCGTCTGCCATAGCAATGTCCTCACTTCTTGCTGCTAAGCCAGAATATTAATCTGGCTATTATTAGCATTTTCTACTGTTTTAGTCGATGAATTCTCATCGAGATTGGCATCTTTTCGTGCGTTTTCAGCCGTTTGATGGGGGGCGTTCTGACCATTGCCATCTTGGGCGCCCTGTTGAGACATCCCCTGCTGAGCATGGTGATGCTGCCCAAATTGATTTGCGGTTTGGAATTGCCCCAATTTCATCCCGTTTTGGTCAAAGGCCTGGTGGAGCCGCGCTTCGGCGTCTTGCATCAAGGTAGCGGCTTCAGGCGTGCTGGTGACGATATGCACATGGGTGGTGTTATTGGCAACGCTGATATTGAGCGTCATTCGCCCCAGATTGCGCGGTTGCAACATCACGGTGATGCGTTCGTTTGATGAACCGCTCCGGCCCGTGCTGATCTGGCGCACCAAGCGTTCATGCCAGCCTTGATCCGATACACTGAGGCGGAGAAGTCGTCCATCACGGCCTTGATCCAGCCCCATGGTGGTGTTGATGCCCGATTGCGCGGAATTGTTTTGACCCGATTGTCCCCCCATATCACTTGCCGAAGAAGTCAGGGTGACACTCGCAGCCGATTGGGCGGAGGGCATTGACGCTGGGCGAGGGGTCTGTGCCTCGATGACTTTCGATTGACCCTCGGCCATAACAAGGTCCGGCTTGATGGTCATGGTCTTAAACGGGTTGTCCGATGGTTTGAACAAAACAGGCTTAATATAGGGAATGTCAATCGCATCATCGGTTTGAGGCGCAGATTTGGCAGTGACAGCCTCTGGCTTAGCAACGGTGATGATGGGGGATGGGCGGCGATTGAAATCCGAATCTCCAGGCGTATCCATTGGCAATTCGTTAGCCATATTGGCAGCCATGGTGGAAAGCGGCACGGCTGGGCGCGCTTCAGTTTGCGGGATTGCCGCACAAGATTTCGTTGGATTGACGGGCAAAACAATTTCCGTTTTACTTTTCGTCAGTTTCACGGCGGTGATGGTCAATTCATTGAGATGAGCGGCCACGCGCTGCGCCTCAGTGGAGTGTTGGGGAAAGGGCCCCATGGATGTTTGCTCGGCTGAAAGGCTGGGCTTTGCTTGCGGCGATGGCGCGAGTGTTGACGGTGCGGCATCAGGCGCCGGCGTCATCTTACGCAGAAGAGATGCCAGCGCTTGCACAGGGTTTTTAGGCTGATGGTAATGGCCGCGCGTCACCGAAGGCGCGGTGAAGACAGTGGTCATTGATGTTGAAACTTTATTTTGCATGGGAAGAGGTGAAACCGGCGCAATCACGGCCGTTTCATTTTGCGCTTCCGGTGCGATCAGGGGGTCGGTTGCAATGGCTCGATCAGGGGCAGTTATAGCCTCATCAACAGAGGATTGCGGGATCGTCCCCAAGAGTGATTTCATCTGATCCGGGTTTTCCAAAACTTGCTCGAGGATCGGCAAAAGCGCTTCGCCATCGACGGTTTCGATGTAAGAACTGATGCTATCATCGGCCATGATCTGATCGAGCAGGGCTTCGGCGTTGATCGCTGGGGCAGGCTGATCTTGGCTTTCACTCCCCAATTGTTGGTCAGCAAGATTAGCCAGCACCGCTTCAAAAATGGCAAAAGCGCCTTCCATCGGCGTGTCATTTTTCCCAGCGGAATCAGGGGCAAAGCCCGGGGTTTTGGACAAAATACTGCTGATCGTTGTCATGCTGTTATGCATCCATCGTTAAAATTACTGTCAGAGTCTTTGCAAGTTCAGTGCCAAATTGGCTGTGATGCTTAGCGTGATCCGCTTGGCGTGTTGATGCGCGGCACATCAGTCGCGGCTTTTTCTTCAATCGCGTCGCGTTCGCTTTGCCGATGGAGCTTTGATTTTTCCAAAGCGTGTTTTTGGCGCGTCAGGGCTTGGCCCATGATCTGGGTTTCTTCAAGGCGTTCTTCTTCTAAAAACAAGACGCGGTTTTCGATGACTTTGATTTGCTCATTGATTTTGCCGCCGTAATGCTGGGCGGATCGCAGCGCCATCATCGTGGTTTCCCCAGGCTTAACCTTGGTTTCTTCGGCCATTTGCTGAAGTTTTTCATTAATGCTGGTGATTTTATCCAATTCTTCATCCAAGGTGCGGATGGTTTCAGCCCGCGCCATGGCGGTCAGTTTTTCCCGCATGGCAAGACGTTGAAAGAGGTCGCGACGCTTGGACATGAGGCTACTTCGGCATCAGGGCGGTTAGCCCTTCGATGCTCATTTGCAGATTGGCTTTATCTTGCTCGGCTTGTTGCACAAATCCCATCAAAGCAGGCCAGAGCTGCACCGCGCGATCAAGTTCTGGGTCTTGGCCTTGGCGATAGCCGCCCATCAAAATCAGGTCTCGGTTTTCAAGATAGAGCGCCACCATGCGCTTAAATCGCCGCGCCATGTCTTGATGGTCAGGGGCGGTGATTTCATTCATCACCCGGCTGATGGACAGCGAGACATCGATCGCGGGGTAAATGCCCATTTGCGCTTGCGCCCGCGACAAGACGATATGCCCATCCAGAATGGCCCTTGCGGTATCGACCACGGGATCATTGCCATCATCGCCATCGGCCAGCACGGTGTAGAAGGCGGTGATGGACCCTTTGCCGCCTGTGCCTGTACCGGCGCGCTCGATCAATCTTGGCAAGAGCGAAACCACCGATGGCGGGTAACCTTTTGATGTCGGTTGTTCGCCAAGCGATAGGCCAATTTCACGTTGAGCATGGGCGACCCGTGTTAGGGAGTCCATGATCAGTAAGACATTTTTGCCCTTGTCGCGGAAATATTCCGCAATGGCGGTGGCGCGTTCGGCGGCGCGAATGCGAAGCAAAGGGGATTGATCCGCTGGCACGGCCACCATGGTGGTGCGACTCCTTGAGGCGTCATCAAGGACGCTATGAACAAACCCGCCAACTTCACGGCTGCGCTCGCCGATCAAGCCAATGACCACAATATCGGCATTGGTGTATCGGCTCATCATGGCAAGCAGCACCGATTTGCCCACCCCAGAACCGGCGACAATACCCATGCGTTGCCCTTGGCCGATGGTCATCAGCCCGTTGATGGCTTTGATCCCCACATCCAAGGGTGTGGTGATGGGATCGCGTTGCAAAGGGTTCAACGCTTTGCCCTTAAGCGGCCATTTGTCCTTCAGATCAGTGATCGCCGGGCCATCCAAGGGCTGGCCAATAGCATCGGTAACGCGCCCCAACAAGCCCTCGCCAACATCGATATGATGGCCGGTATTGATCAAGCGCACCATGGCGCCATCGCAAATCTTCGCGCCTTGATCGAGCAAAGCCAGCATATTGCGGCCGTCCTTAAAGCCGATGATTTCGGCCATGGCGGCGGTGCCGGTGATGGTGTCAACATGGCAAAGCGAGCCGATTGGCGCAGGAAAACCATCGCATTCCAGAAACTGGCCATCGAAACGATTGACCTTTCCGTAATGCGATTCCGGCCGATCAAAGGACATTTGATCAAGGCTATGAAGAACTTTTCCCGCCAGACTAGTCATTATTCTGGTCTTTCGCGTCAAGGCTATCGTCGTGATGAGCGTCAATCAAATCCATCACGCCAATCGACCCCACATCGATGCGGGCATCGCCTCGCTTCAATTGATCATCGGCCATGATTTTCACCGCCCTTGGGGCAAGATTGTCTTTAATCGTGGCGCTGATTTACCTGCCTGTTGTCGGAGGCGTTTCAGGGCGTCTCAGCCGTATTTTTTCACAAGGTTCGAATGCCCTTCGGGATCTACTGCCTTGGTACGGCCGCGCGGCTCTGGGCCCGCCTGTTTTGTTGTG
>CAJXME010000016.1 GCA_913056245.1 uncultured Alphaproteobacteria bacterium
TATATTGCTGATGGCGGGGTGCTGTTGCCCTTTGGCGGGTATAAAGGCTCGGCTATCGCGATGATGGTTGAATTGCTCGCCGCTGGCCTAGTGGGCGAAAACTTTTCTTTTGAAGCCAAAGCCGGCGACAATGGCGATGGCGGCCCACCTCAAGGAGGGCAATTTATTCTCGCGCTATCGCCTCAGGTGATCGCCACCGATGATTGGGAACGTCATTGCGAGGGATTCTTCCGGGAATTGACCGGGCTTGATGGGGTTCGCCTTCCCGGTGAGCGTCGGCATAAAAACAGACTGTCGGACGCGCCACGCGCGATCAATACGCCGTTGCTGGAAAAGATTCGCAGTTTGATGAATTAGCACAAACCCAATGCCGGTGATCATCACCCCATGAGAATGGCAAACAACAAGCCCATAATCGTGCAAGTCAACACCACTCCAGCAAATTGAGTTTTCAGGACGGTGTTAATGATCTTCGCGCCCAGCCGCTCCTCAAGATGATCCATTTTCTGATCAAGGCGAGCAATCTCGCCACGTACATCGTTAAATTCACTTGCCATTTCACTTCGGATAGCGGCAAATTCACTTGTCATTTCTGAGCGGACAGCGGCAAATTCCCCATCCATCTTATGCTCAAGCGTGGTGATGTCTTCTTTGAGTTCTGTTTTGAGAGATACCATGTCTTCTTTGAATTCAGCTCTTAATTCCAACATATCCTCTTTAGTGGCCGCTCTTAATTCTGACATATCCTTTTTCGTGGCCACTCTTAATTCTGTAATGTCCTCTTTGGTAGCCGCTTGAAGTTCTGATATGTCCTTTTTCGTGGCGGCGCGCAACATGGCCAAATCATCCTTGGTCGCCAAACGATCATTGAGCAAATTGGCGTAATGCCGCGCCAAAGCCTCGGCTTGAGCTTCGGGCATATCAGCTTTCGTCAGGTCAATGACGAATTGATGCGTGTCAAAGGCAAGAGTGGACATAGAATAAATGTAAGTCTTACCTCTTGGCGCGTAAACTATCCAAAAGGATAGCTTTTAACGGATTTTGACCCCGAAAATGGTTCTTGCCATGTCTTTTGCCATTATCCTTGAATGATCGGCAATTTAGGCGCGGCGCGTTTGGACAACATTTCAACGCCATTGGCGGTGAGCAGGATGTTTTCTTCATGAACCATCATTTTGCCGCCTGAAAGCGATAATGACGGCTCTAAGGTCAGCACCATATTTTCGGTCAGCACCGTATCATCCCAGCCAATATGTGAGGGGGGTTCTGTCAATTGAATGCCCAAGCCATGACCATACCGCCCCACATCATCATCGCCATCTTCTCCCCCAAGCCGGGCTTTCATGATGCCGAAGAGATCAGCAGACGTCATGCCTGGCTTTAAGCCTTGAATGGCATCTTCCGTCGCGTGCCAGAGCAGTTCATAAGCCTCATGCGCTTCCGATGACACGTTACCAAAGCCATAATTGCGATCAAAGTCGCAGAAATATCCATCCCAAACACAGCCTGTATCGAGCATCAAGACATCGCCATCGACAAGAGGGTCTTCCCCCGGCGGGGAAATGATATCGTCATATCCCCCTTGGCCTGCATTGCCGACAAGATAAGACACATCGTCAATACCCGATTGCAAGGCGTTGACTTTGAACATCGTGAAAACCGAGGCCAGTTGTTGGCCTTGCTTCAACCATGATGGCATCGCGTTAAAGACATCGCTGGCCAAGCCGCAAATATGGCGCAGTTTCGCGATCTCCAGCGGTGATTTAACCATCCTTGCTGAGCGCAGAATCATGGTGGCATCCACCAAAACTGGATCGCCAATGGCTTCAACCAGTACATCCATATCCATCAACGGCATCATCAGTTTTGTTTCAGGGCCGATCATCATGCCCATCACCGCTTCAGGCCCGGCCATATCGCGGATCACCCGCGCCAGCAAAGCAATGCCATCATCATTATTGGACGGCGCGGCAAAACAATGAACGCCCCCCGTAAAGCACCGTCCCATCACCTCCCGGCCAATGGTGGGGATGATGGCTTCGGGCATGCCTGATTGAGGAACAGCGACAAACCAAGGCCGGGTTGGGCTTTGCCAAAATGGCGTCATGAACCCCGTCACATAACGGATATCGTGCTCTTGGGTGAGCAGTAAGACATCAATCTCATCCGCTACCATCGAGGCCTGAATGATTTTCAATCTGTTTTCAAATTCACTTTTGGGAAAACCGCGGGTTGGCGTCATGGGATCACCTCTTGTTGATGCCTAAATGGGAAAACGGGATGGGTTAAAGGGCGCAATATCAATCGGCGGGGTTTGACCTTGCAGCAAGGCGGCCATCACCTGCCCTGACCCCGGCGCCATGCTGAGGCCGATATGCTGATGCCCAAAGTTAAAAAATAAGCCTTCATGACGCGGCGCTGAGCCCAGCATAGGCAGGCTATCCACCAAGGTTGGCCGCCGCCCCATCCAAGGTTCGGCATCCACAGGCTCACCAAAGCCATGATGGGATCGGGCGTCTTCGATCGCCGCGTCGAGTTGCGAGAAATTCATCTCCGCGTCTCGGTCGCGCATTTCAACGCCGGTGGTAATCCGCACCCCGGTTTGCATCGGCGCCATGACATAGCCGCCGTCAATATCGTGTATAGCGCGCTTTAAGGCGGGGGCTTTTGCGGGTTCTAGGTGACGGTGATAGCCCCGCTCCCAAAGCATGGGGATGCGATAGCCAAGCCATGATGCGATTTCCGCAGACCATGCCCCTGCCGCGAGAACCACTTGATCGGCGATCACATCATTCCCTGATTGAAGACGCACCACCCATGGCTGGGTTCCATGATCAAGGCCAATGACGCTGTCTTCGATCACAACCCCCCCGGCGGTGAGAAACAAATCCACATAAGCATCAGTAAGTTTAGCGGGATTATTCACCCCGCAGGTGTCATCAACCAAGACCGCGTGTTTATAAATAGGCTCAAGCCCCGGTTCCAATTGGCGAATTTGCGATTGATCATAGACACTGTAGCGAACCCCCGCATCATCCATGATTTTCATTTCCGCCTTAAAGCGCTCAAAACTTTCGGTTTTGCGAAAAATTTTGAGCCATCCTTGATAGCGCAAGAGTTCATCAACTTTTGCTTCTTTGATCAAGGCTTTGTGGCGTTCGAGCGAAATCACCATCAACGCGCGCAAGGCTTTGGCGGCGTGACGGCTTTTCCGAGGTGTGCAGTAACTGAGGAATTTCAAAAACCAGCCAAGATTTTTCAGCACAAACCATGGCGAATACCGAAAACCGATGCCATTATTCATCAATAATTTTGGCAGGGTTTTGATTAAGCCCGGGTTGTTCAACACCACGACCGATGATTCCGACAGCACCCCAGCATTGCCAAAAGACGTCTCGCGCCCTGGTTTTTTGCGATCGATCAGGACAACTTCAAAGCCTGCTTTCTGCGCTTCAAGCGCCGCGCAAACCCCAACGATCCCGCCGCCTAAAACCGCAACCCGCTTGCTCATGACAACGACTCCAAGCCCAGCACGTAATCCGCCAAAACAAGACTAGAGGTCAGCCCCGGGGAATCGATGGCATAAAGCGCAACCACCCCTTCGGCGCCATGATCCTGTTGCTCTTGGATGGTGAAATCTTGAAACACCGAACCATCGGCATAGATTTTTGGCCTGATCCCAGCCCAAGCCGGCACCAAATCTTGCTCGTCTAAATCTGGCCAATAACTCGAAACCAATTGATGGAACTTGCCGCGATCATTGGGGTTGACCGTATAATCCACCGCATCCACCCATTGAATATCCGGGCCAAAGCGCGCGCCGCCTTGCACGTCAAGGGTCAGATGGATGCCCAAGCCTCCGCCTGATGGCACGGGATAGATCAAATGCGAAAACGGCGGTTTCTTGGTGGTGGTGAAATATTGACCTTTGGCCATGTAATGAGGCGGGATGCTGGCCTGATCAATCGCGTCAATGCCTTTTGAAACAGCAAAGGAACCATGGCCAGCGGCATTGATGATATGCCGGCAGGATAAGACCATCTCTTCGCCTTGCCCATCGATGATCACGTCATAGCCTGAGGCGGTTTTGACGGCGGATTTGAAGCGACTTTGATAGGCGATGGTGGCGCCGTTATTTTCAGCCTCGCCTTCGAGCTGCGCCATATAGCCATGGCTGTCGATAACGCCTGTTAATGGCGAATATAGCGCCGCCTCGGCTTTCAGATCAGGTTCTTTTTCCGCCAAGGCTTTGCCCGATAAAATTTCAAGCCCCGGGACTTGATTGACCTCACCTTTGGCTTTCAAATCCTCAAGGCGATGGCATTGCTCTTGATCGGTCGCGACAATCAATTTGCCATAATTGCGCGTCGTGATGCCTCGGCTTTCGCAAAACGCATAAAGCGCGTGAGCGCCTTTGACGCATAATTGCGCTTTCAGGGAATCCTTCTGATAATAAATGCCCGCATGAATGACTTCGGAATTGCGCGACGATGTTTCCATGCCGAAACTTTCATTGGCCTCGACCAAGATCACATCACGGCCATCCATGGCGGCTTTTCGCGCCAGTGCCAATCCCACCGCGCCCGCGCCCACAACAAGAAGATCGGTTGAAGCATCCGCCATTTGAAATCCTATTCCGCCGCTTGATTAACCATGCCGCGATGGCCGATCACCACTTCATTGCCCTCATCAGGATGACGCGGCACGTTAAAGGCCAAAAGCAATGAAATCGCCGCCATACCTGCGCCTGCTAGGAACACCGCCGCCGGAGAAACCAGCCAGAGCAATCCGAAAGCCGCCGGCAAAACCACCGCCACGATATGATTGATGGTAAAAGAAACGCTTGCCGTACCCGCAAAATCCGCCGGATCAGCAATTTTCTGGAAATAGGTTTTCAGCGCAATCGCCATGGCAAAGAACATATGATCGACAATGTAAAGCCCAGCCGCAACAACGGCCGTTTCCACAAAAGCATAAGCGGTGAAGACCAAAATCAACCCAATATATTCGATGATCAGCGCCGCGCGCTCACCAATACGGCCAATGACCTTGCCGATCACCGGCGCCAGCCAAATATTCATCACCGCGTTGGCGAGGAAAAGAAGCGATATTTGCCCAATCGAATAGCCGAATTTTTCGACCATCAAAAAGCCAGCAAACACGACGAAAATCTGCCGTCTTGCCCCGGACATAAAGATCAAAGCGTAATAGAGCCAATACCGCGACCGCAACACAATCGATTTGCGTTGCGGGTTACTTGCCTTAAATAGCGGAAAGCCAAAAAGCCCCACCAAGGCCAGCAAAACGGTTAACCCCCCTGCCACCAGATACATAATCTGATAGCCAAACTGACCTGCCGGAAAGGCGCCGCCATCAATGATGTCTTGCAGGCTTAATTGCGGCGACAGCACCATCACCGCCAAGAACACGCTGACCAAGGTAAAGACTTGCGCCATAGCGGCAAATCCATAAATCTTGCCCAGCATTTGCGGCGCGGTTTTCTTATCGAGCCATTGCATCGCCAGCGATTGATTGCAGGTTTCATAATAATGAAAGCCAATCGACGCGATGACGGTGGTCAGGTAAAGCCCAATGACCGACGGGAAATACCCTGTCATCGCCGTGCCAATCCCCAGCATCGCTAGCGTAACCAAGGCCAAGCGTTGCTCGTTGAAAACCAGCAACAGATAAACCACCAAAAAAGACAGGAATCCCGGCACTTCGCGCAGGGATTGCAGAATGCCAATTTCACGCCCGGAAAACGCCGATTGCTCAACCGCAAAATTATTGATCAAGGTCGACCAAGTGATGAAGGAAATCGGCATCGCTGCCGCCGTGATCATCAACAAAATATGCGGCTGCTGTAATTTGGCCAAAAGGCTTTGTTGATCGGCGGAAGAGGTCATCGCAAGTCTGCTTATATATCCAAAAACTATAGGCTACAGTCCACCACCGCAATTACGCTGTCAAGGCTGATCAGCCGCCATCGCCCCAAACGAAAAAGCGATGACCCTCAGATCATCGCTTCATCGTTACCATATCAACGGCGTTGATACTTTCCCCGTTTAATTGTTGAGGGGGAAGTTGAACTGCGCGCCAGAGCGAATCCCCGTTGGCCAGCGTGAGGTGACCGTCTTCAAGCGGGTGTAGAACCGCACGGCTTCCATCCCATAAGCGCCATGATCACCAAAGATCGAACGCTTCCAGCCGCCGAAAGAGTGATACGCCACCGGCACCGGAATAGGCACATTCACGCCCACCATCCCGATTTCAATTTGATCCGCGTAAGACCGCGCGGCGTCACCATCGCGGGTGAAAATCGCCGTGCCATTGCCGTATTCATGGTCATTGACCATTTGAACAGCGCTATCGAAACTATCGGCGCGGACAACGCTCAACACAGGGCCAAAGATTTCTTCTTTGTAAATCGTCATATCGGCGGTGACATTGTCAAACAAAGAGCCGCCGATGAAATAGCCGTTTTCATAGCCCTGCAATTTAAAGCCGCGGCCATCCACCACCAAGTCAGCGCCTTCTTTGACGCCTGTATCGATATAACCTGAAACTTTGTTCAAATGCTGTTGGGTGATCAACGGCCCCATTTCGGCGTCAGGGTCATCCCATGGACCGACTTTAATCGCCGCTACTTTTGGCGCTAATTTTTCGACCAAGCGATCGGCGGTGTCTTGCCCCACAGGAACAGCGACGGAAATCGCCATGCAGCGTTCACCCGCCGAACCATAACCAGCCCCCATCAGAGCATCAACGGCTTGGTCGAGATCAGCGTCAGGCATGATCACCATATGATTCTTCGCCCCGCCTAAAGCCTGCACGCGCTTGCCATGGGCGGTGCCCGTCGAATAGACATATTCCGCAATGGGAGTTGAGCCGACGAAACTGACGCCTTTGACATCAGGATGGGTCAAGATGGCGTCCACGGCGTCTTTGCCGCCATTGACGATATGCATCACGCCTTTAGGCAGACCCGCTTGATGGAGCAATTCCAGCGCCAATTGAGGTGCCGCTGGGTCACGTTCCGAAGGCTTCAGGATAAAGGTATTGCCGCAAGCCAGCGCCATGGGGAACATCCACATCGGCACCATGGCAGGGAAGTTAAACGGCGTAATCCCAGCCATCACCCCCAAGGGTTGACGGTCGGAATAACTGTCGATCGCAGGGCCAACATTGCGGGTGTAATCGCCGCGCAGGAGATGCGGAATCCCGCAAGCAAACTCAACCACTTCAATGCCGCGGATCACTTCACCGCGGGCGTCTTCTTTGGTTTTGCCATGTTGGCGGGAAATGGCTTCAGCCATGGCGTCTAAGTTTTGCTCAAGCAATTCTTTATAGGCAAACATGATGCGGGCGCGCTTTAATGGCGGCGTGTTGGCCCAGCCGGGAAGCGCTTCTTTTGCCGCGGCCACCGCTTGATCAACGATGCCTTTGCCAGAAAGATGAATCGTGCCGGTTTCTTCACCTGTGGCGGGATTAAACACCGGCTGCGTGCCCATGTCTCCATCCACCATCTCACCATTGATCACGTTTTTATAAACAGCCATTCCTGCCTCCAATTGATTCCGTCCCCATGTTTTGGATCATGGCAGGGCAGAAATCAACCTTATTTCATCGCTTTACGATTTCATCCTGTTACGTTTTCACCGCGTCACGATTGGGCAGGGGTAAGGCGGTGGTGTATTTGATTTGCTCCATGGCAAAAGACGACGACACATCGGTCAGTTTCACCTTGCTGATAAGTTTTTTGTAAAACGCATCATATTGCGGCATATCCGCGACCACCACCCGCAACAAATAATCGACATCGCCGCTCATCCGATAAAACTCGACCACTTCCGGCATTTCGCTCACGATCTTCGCGAAATTCGACAGCCACTCGGCGTTGTGTTCATTCGTTCGAACCGCCACAAAAACAGATAGCCCCGCGCCGATCTTCTGGCCATTGAGCAAGGCCACACGGCGGCGGATAACCCCCTGCTCTTCGAGCCGCTGGATTCGCCGCCAGCAAGGGGTCACCGAAAGCCCAACCCGGCGGGCGATATCCGCCACCGCAAGGCTGGTATCCTGCTGTAAAATATTGAGGATGGCGATATCCGTCTGGTCAATATTCACCATGATCTTCTCCTGATGGTCCTATGATGGTCATAGGCGTGATGGTCGTCTGCTGGCATCCTCAAATTAAAATATTTTTTTGTAAATGAGTATAATTATTAATGATGTTAGAATTATTTTTTATGTTTAGCCAAATACCCGTAAAATCCATTCTCATCCATGGGGGCGGTGAGAAAGCCTTTATTCCACCTCCGCCGCTGATGAAGCGCATGGATAACCGCCAGCCTCGCCATACCCGTGAGCGCAGTTTGCCGGCGATGATAACGCTGGATCGTGGCTTGATAGCGGCGATCCACATGATGCCCGAAGGATGCCTTGGCGGTAATACTGCCGCCTTGTAAATTGAGGGCGTAATAAACGGAGGGCGCCATCGGCGCGCGGCCGCCCACCTGCCCTAAAACCTCAATGACATGAAACACATCTTGCCCCGCCCCATGATCAAAGCCCGGGGTCAATTCCCGCCGCAAGAGGGGATGAAATGATCCCGGCCAGCGGCCAAAATCCTGGGGGGTCAACCAGGATTGATCCGCGCCAAGCGTGATCAGCGAGGTGCCATCGCTCGCCATCACCCGGGTCGGGGCGAAAGCTGCACCATGCCGCCGCGCGAGCATCAAGAGCGCATCGAAATAGCCATCGCCGTAATGGTCATCAGCATCCAGAAAAGCCAAATATCGCCCCGTCGAGGCTCGAATACCGCGATTGCGCGCCGCCCCCGGCCCTGTGCCTTTCCCTGGCGCGGCCAAGACTTTAACCTTCGGCGCCAAGGATTGAGCAAAACCATAGTCACGGCCATCATCGGCGGCGATGATCACTTCCACCTGATCCCGAAACTTCTGACCCTGCATCGTTTGACGGGCCACGCTCTCAACGGCGCGGGCAAGGGTCGCTTCGGCTTTGAACGCTGGAATAATGACACTGATCAAGACGGGCATATCATCCAATCCTCCCACGGCATCGAGTCGCCTGAGCCATCACGATAGCAATCGGAGAAGAATGACGCCATGCCACTCGTGATCATGGAAATTATTAATATCTTCTTAATATTTGCGCGTGAAATAACATTTTCGTGAATGGACAAGAAATCACCATTTTTTCGCCAAACGTTAACTAAATTTTTACTCTTATATGAGATTATCATTTCGATCCTCCCCAACTGCACCACCTTTTTCGAAAGGTGGTGCTTTTTTTGGCGAGGCGGTTATAGTGACGCCATGACCACCGCCCTTACCCAAAACGCAGACGCGCCCTTGATCCTTACCCCCGAAGGCTGGCAGGATTATCGCCTTTTGGATAGCGGTGATGGCCGCAAACTTGAGCAAGTGGGGCCATATCGGTTCATCCGCCCCGAAGCGCAAGCGCTTTGGCCACCGGCTTTGCCCGCCTCGGCATGGGATGATGCCGATGGCGAATTTGTCGCCAGCGCGAGCCAGAAAAATTCAGGGCAAGGTGATGATGACGCGGGCAAATGGCGGCTTTCGCCAAAACTGCCCCCGGAATGGATCGTATCCTATGACGGCTTGCGTTTCATGGCGATGCCGACGCCGTTTCGCCATCTTGGGTTTTTCCCCGAACAATCGGCGCATTGGCAATGGTGCGCTGAACGGTGCCGTGATTTCAGCCGCCAGCATGGCCGGGCGCCAAAAATATTAAACCTCTTTGGCTATACCGGTGTGGCGAGCCTTCATGCCGCCGCCAATGGCGCGGATGTCACCCATGTGGATTCCTCCAAAAAAGCCATCGCTCAAGCCTTTGAGAACCGCAACACCGCTGGCCTTTCCGACGCGCCGATCCGCTTTATTACCGAAGACGCACGCAGTTTTGTCAAACGCGAAGCCCGCCGTGAGCGCGCCTATGATGGCGTCATCCTCGACCCACCCAAATATGGCCGCGGCGCGAAAGGGGAGGTCTGGCGGATGGAAGACGACATCGCCCCCCTGCTCCATGACATTGCCATGATCTTATCAGAAGACGCGCAATTCGTGGTGCTGACATCCTACGCGATCCGCAGCAGTTTTCTGAGCCTTCATCATGTGATGGATCACCAGATCAGCCAGCACCCGTCCAAACCGCGCGGCGGGATCATCACGTCCGGCGAACTCGCGGCTGTTGAAGCCAACCCTCGCGGCTATCGGATCGGCCAAGCCATTTTTGCACGCTGGCAAGCCTAATCTTATTTGATCAATTGCCGCTTTGGCCTCTGCCAATATGCCGATGATATTCATAGAGCGCCACGCCCGTCGCCACCGCCAGATTGAGCGAATCCGACCGCCCCAGCATCGGCATCCGAATAAGACCTGTGGCAGCAGCCATTAAGGCTGGTGTCAACCCCGCCTGCTCATTGCCCATCATCAGCATCATCGGCTCTTGCCATTCGGCCTCGCGGTAATCCACCGATGCGGGCAGGGCCGTGCCGAGGATGGCGCCTTTATAATCCCGCGCCGCGTCGATGAAAGCGGCTTCTGTCATTTGCGCCATGGGGATGTTGAACAACGCCCCCATGGAGGCGCGCACGGCTTCGACGGAAAACGCATCACAGCATTCGCCCACCAGCAAGACGCCTTCAGCCGCGACCGCATCCGCCGTGCGCAGGATTGTGCCGAGATTGCCCGGATCACGCACACGATCAAGCACCAGCCAGCATCCTTTTTGAGCGGCAAAAGCCGTGCTGGGTTCTGCCCATTTTTCGGCAAAGCTTGCCAAGACCATTTGGGGGTTGTCCTTGCGGCTTAATTTCGACAGCACGGCTTCGCTGACGCTGATCACATCGGCGCCTTGGTCGTCGGCTTGGCGGATCAAGCGTTTCACCATGGTGTCGTCTTCACGGCCTTCGAGAAAAACAAAATGTTGCGGCGACCAGCCGAGATCAAAGGCTTCAGTGACAATCCGCGTGCCTTCAGCCAAAAAAAGACCTTCGGCTTTTCGGCGTTTGCGTTCATGCAAGGCGCGCAGAGATTTGATCACAGGGTTGGTGAGGCTATGGATTTGACGCATGGAAAACTCCTGACCGGCAGTGTAGCGAAAACCGCAGGATGATCCTATCGATAATGCAAGCCTTCCTCGCATTTCATGATCCATCAGATTTTTGACATTTTGCTAAAAACACCAAAAATTTTGCTGGATGCGATGGATATTTTCATTATATCGTCATATTGGATCAGCGTGGTCATGTTTTCTGCCCAATGGCAGGGGTCATGCTCGGCTTGTTGGAGTGTCCTATGGGCGACAATCGCATTAAAGTTTTGCTTTCCTCAGGCAATGAAAATGAAGTCTTCAAAGTTGGCTTCCTGCTGGTCAATAATTTTTCCATGCTGGCCTTTTCTTCGGCGATTGAACCTCTTCGTTCCGCCAATCGGATGAGCGACCGCAAACTCTTTGAATGGGTCATCGCGTCGGAAAATGGTGAAAGCGTCATGGCCAGCAATGGCGTTGAAGTCGCCGCCAATGGCGATTTGGAAGACCTCGCCTCTTGCCGCATGGTGTTTGCTTGTGGCGGGCTTGATGTCCAGAAATACACCACCAAGGAAGTCATCAACGCGCTTCGATTGGTGGAACGGCGCGGCGCGGCGATTGGGGCGATATGCACGGGCACCTATCTCTTGGCTGTGGCGGGGCTTTTGAAAGATCGCCGTTGCACCATCCATTGGGAAAATCATGACGGTTTGGTGGAAGAATTCCCCGATTTGGACGTCACCTCAGACCTTTTTGAAATCG
>CAJXME010000017.1 GCA_913056245.1 uncultured Alphaproteobacteria bacterium
AGAGCCGGGGGTCTGCGGGTTCAGCATCGACGAAGCCCGCGCTTTACTGCACGCCGTCAGGGGGATGAATATTATCGGCGGTGATGTCGTCTGCTTGATGCCCACCAAAGATTACCCTAATCAAATGACCGCGATGGTGGCGGCAGCGGTGATGTTTGAGATGCTGTCCATGATGGCGGAGAACACATAATCATGCGCCTTCGCCGATTGTTCTTCGCGCGTTTGATGATTGGCCTCATCGCGTTTGCCATGCCCGTGATGCCAGCCTTGGCGGAATCGTCTTCGGCGACGGCAAAACTCACCCAAGCCCTCAAAGAAGAGGGCATCAATATTATTTTTATCCGCCACGCTTTAGCGCCGGGTTATGGCGATCCAGAAGATTTTGACCTTTCGGATTGTTCGACCCAGCGCAATTTGAATGACACCGGCATCCGTCAGGCTCAAGCCCTTGGTCGTGAATTAAAGAAAGCCATCGCTGAAGCGCAACGACCTTTGACGGCTGTTCTTTCCAGCCAATGGTGCCGCTGCCAAGACACGGCGCGGGAAATGGCGCTTGGCCCCGTCGATACTTTTGCGGGGTTAAATTCATTTTTCCAAGATCACGCCGATCGCGACACCACGCTGGCCCTGCTCGAGGATAAGAAAGCATCTCTTGGCGCCGATGATCTGGTGGTGATGGTCACGCATCAGGTGGTGATCAGCGCCGCCACTGGCCTATCACCCTCAAGCGGCGGGTTGGTTTTGCACAACACCCGCACGAGCGTCTCGACAGGTTTGACCTTGGTTGCTATAGACTAAGTTCATTCTTTGGAGATGAACCATGCTATCCCTTCTTTCCCTTCGATGGATTCTTCCACTTGCCCTCGCGTTATGCACCCCCAGCCTTGCCTTTGCGGCGGTCGATAGCGGGGATACGGCGTGGATATTAACCTCAACCGCGCTGGTCTTGTTCATGACCTTGCCAGGGTTGGCGCTGTTTTACGCGGGATTGGTTCAACCGAAAAACGTCGTTTCGGTGTTGATGCATCATTTCACTTTAGCGTGTTTATTGTCACTCACTTGGGTGGTGCTTGGGTATTCCTTGGCGTTTTCTGGAACAGGCGCATGGATAGGCGATCTCAATAATGTGATGATGACGGGCATTGGCATCGACAGCCTGAGCGGCACCATCCCTGAAAGCGTTTTTGCCGCCTTTCAAATGACCTTTGCCATCATCACGCCTGCCTTGATCATCGGCGCTTATGTGGAGCGAATGAATTTTGCCGCCGTGCTGATGTTTTCGGTGATTTGGCTTGTGGTGGTCTATGCCCCTGTGACGCATTGGGTCTGGGGCGGCGGGTTTATGGCCGCTTGGGGCATGATGGATTTTGCGGGCGGCATTGTGGTTCACACCACCGCCGGCACCGCCGCCCTCGTCATCGCATTGGTGGTGGGCAAGCGGGTGAATTTCCCTCACGCGGTTCAACCGCCCCATAGCCCGATCTTAACCATGATTGGCGCCTCCATGCTTTGGATTGGCTGGTTTGGATTTAATGGCGGGTCAGCCTTAGGCGCGGGTCAGAGCGCGGGCATGGCCTTAATCGTCACCCATATCGCCGCTTCTGTTGGCGCGTTATCATGGCTGTTCATCGAGTGGTTCCGGTTTGGCCGCCCGTCTTTGGTGGGGATTGTGACCGGCATGGTGGCAGGGCTTGCGACCGTCACCCCAGCTTCAGGATTTATTGGCATTCCCGGGGGCATTATCCTTGGGCTCGCGGGGGGCATTGTCTGTTATCTGGCGGTGGATGTGATCCGCGGCAAGATGAAAATTGACGACTCGCTCGATGTGTTTGCCGTGCATGGCGTTGGCGGCATCATCGGCAGCCTGCTGGTGGCGTTCTTGGCGACCGATACTTTTGCTGGTCTTGGCCTTGCCGAAGGCGTCAGCGCGGGCGAGCAATTTATGGTGCAATTGGGGGGTGTTGTCATCACCGCGCTTTGGACCGCTGTTTTCAGTTACATCATCTTAAAACTGATTGCACTCTTGGTGCCTTTGCGGGTGGATCGCCAAACGGAAATTGAAGGCCTTGATCTCGCGCAACATGGCGAACGCGGCTATCACGGCAATTAAGCCAAGATTGTTCAATGCAATCTCAAAAAACAAAAAGGATGGGGCAGCCCATCCTTTTTTACAGCGCAAAAAAAATTTCGGCCTGATGTTGATTTTAGCAAAGGCAAGTCTACCTATAGAGCATAACCTCCCCTACCTTGGAGTGGCTTGATCTTCACCCGAAGCATCACCACTCCAATTTTTTTAGTCATTGGCCGATTTTCCATAATCACGGATAACTTCTGCCACGCGCAACCGATAGGTTTTGAAGATCGAAGCCTTGCCTTCTTTCTGCGCCATGCGATGGGTTAAATTTTCGCGCCAAGATTTGATCGCTGCTTCGCTTTCCCATGTTGAAATGCTCACCACACGGTGATCATCTTCGATATGACGAAAACGTTCAATCGACACAAAGCCGGGTTGGTTCTGGATTTCTTCACGCATCATGCCGGCCAGTTCAAAATAACGGTCAGCCACACCCTCATTCAACGTGAATTCAAAGACGACGATCAGCATAATCTTCCCTCCTGTGGTTGAGATGCTCATCCCGCTTAGGGTGAATGAAGGCTAGCACTTATTCCGTGTCGCCGCCAGCGTCGATCCATTCGCTGATGCCGCCGATATTAGTGACCTTATCATAGCCCATATCTTTGAGGGTCTTTCCCGCCAGAGCCGCCATGCCGCCCGCCGCGCAAACCAGATAAATGTCTTTATCCTTGGTCAGGGCTTCGTTATGCAAAGGCGTTGAATCATCGGCGGCAAATTCGATCAGCCCGCGAGGGATGCGCAACGCGCCTTTGATCGTGCCGGTTTGGGCAATCGCGCCTGAATCGCGCACATCAATAAAAACGGCATTGGCTTGGCCGTGATGAGCGATGGCGTCACCGCCGGGGATACGCGGCACAATCGCGTTCGCGTCATCGAGATAGTGTTTTGCTGTTTTCATCATCTTGATCCTTTGGTCGCTTGGGTTACTTCATCAATATGGCATGGCGCTAAGAGAGATCAAACACAAAGATTGAGCGTCTTGAAGGCAAGAAGAAGGGCTTTATCCGACGATGGCTAAAATGCGCAAGAAAGCTGATTTGCCGAGCAAGATATGCCGGTCTTGCGGCTTGCCTTTTGCTTTGCGAAAAAAATGGGCGCGGGATTGGGAGGCTGTTGCCTATTGCTCGGAGCGTTGCAAAAGCCAAGCCAAGCGACCGGCCCAACAAAAAGCCAATTCCTAGCCAAGATTTATCCTAGGCAAGATTTAACCCTTCAATATCGCCTCGGCCAAGGCCTTCCCGCTCTCAAACGCCGCTTCAACACGGCCTTTGATGCACCAATCGCCAATCGCCGCCAAATCCCCTTCTGGGCTTCGCCAAAACGGCTGACCCAAAGGCGTGCGGGTGGCGCCATAACGCCAACGATGAAAACTGCTGAGGCAAGCCACATCCGCGTCAATGCCCGTCAAGCGATGCAATTCACCGCGCAAAATGGCCTCGATGGCTTCAGGGTCGTCATCCACCCGAGGATCAGCCCAATCGTTATTGGCCTGCACCACCAGACTTGCGCCAGAATTCCGCCCGGGTTTGCTGGAATTGACCGCGATAAAACCAATGGGGCTGTCTTCGACCCGCGCCGCTTGCCAATCCGGTGGCAAGACCGAGTCATCCTCAAAACCGAGCATTAAGGTAAAACATCCCAGCATCTTCACCGGTGCTAAATCCGTCGCCGCCATGGGCAAAAGGTTGCTGGCTTGAGGCGCGGGGATGGCGGTGACAACCCCATCAAAACCGCCATGGATTTCCCCATGCTGATCGGTCAATTGCCAGCCATGATCACCCCGATCCAAGCGCTTGATTTCAACCTGATGATGGATGGTCAACCCTTCCGCCATGGCCTTGACCAAAGCGGTCATGCTGGGGCAAGCCACATAGACCGGCGATGGCAGGGGGCGGTCTTCGCTGGAGCCGTCACCATGAAGGGTGATAAACCGCGCCGCCCAAGGCTGCACCACGCCCTGATCAAGATAAGGCTGGATCGCGGCCTGAAAGCCTGACCCTTTGATGGTGAAATATTGAGCGCCATGATCAAAAGCAAAGTCTTGATCATCCACGGAACGCCGGCGGGTTGACATACGCCCGGCGCTGCCATGTGATTTTTCAAACACCACCACCTCATGAAAAGGCGCCAAGCGCGAGGCGAGCGTCACCCCCGCCAACCCACTGCCGATAATTGCCCAGCGCGCCATGGTGCTAATCTCCTATTATTCGGTCCATAAGATCGGCATGCCGCCATGGTGCTGCATGGCCGATGATTTTGCTTTATTCCAATAGCGAAAAAACCGCCGCAAGTCAGGGGTTTTATCAAGATGGGCAAAAGGCTCATCCGCCACCACTTGAAGCCGATGGCTGGTGTTCAGCGCCGCCATCATTTGCGTTAAAGTGATATCGGATGTTGCCGCTGTGACAATCGTACCGTCAGTGCCAGCACATTGCCGCAAAACTTCCACCATTGATCCTTGAACGATATCAACAGGCATATCAAGCAAGGCTTCATAGATAAAGACCAATTGCTTAAGCCCCATTTCCGCTTTGTTGAAATAGTCATTATCCCAGATGAAGACGGCTTTATAATCGCGTGATGATTTGACCGTTTCGGCGTCAAACATCGGATGGTCGGCGCGCAAAGCGCCATCATGCACCCATAGGATCGTTGCCATTATGCCATCTCCCTTTGCTGGGGGAAGAGCCGCGCCGTTAACACCTCGTAACTGGCATCAAGCGCTTGATTGTCTTGGGCTTGGGTGTTGATCGCATCGCCGCAATATTTCTGCATATTCTCAAGGTTAAAAATATAAGGCTTTTGGCTATAGGTGCTGGCGATCCATTGCCATGAGAGGTTGTTTGACGCGGCGTCAGCGTCAATCAAATGATTCAACATAAACCGCGCCCCCGCTTGCCATTTCACTCGCCGCCAATGCACCACATAAGACGCCAAATACATCCGCAAATGATTGTGCAAATAGCCGGTGGTGGTCAGCATGGCGATGATATCGTCGATCGCCGCCACCCCCGTTTGACCCGCCGCGATGTCTTGGGGCAAAGCATCGGCATAATCGCGAGAAGAAAACCCTGTTTTATAAGGTTCGGCATCGCGCCAAATCCAATCAGGATGATCACGCCGCACCAATTGCCAAAATTCACGCCATGCCAATTCTTGGATCAGTTTTTCCGCGTCGCTTTTGCGCGCCACGCGATCAAGCGCCAGATTCCGCACCTGGTTCAGGCTCACCATGCCATGACGAATAAAAGGCGATAAGCCGGTCACCTTACCATTGATGAAATTACGGCTGCGGCCATAGGCGGCTGGGTCAAGCGCATCCAGCCTTTTGGCGAGGTTGGCTTGGGTCGCCTCAATCGGGCTGGCGGCGTCTCCTTTGGCTTGAGGCGATAAGGCTTTGACATGGTCAACCAGCGCCTGACGATCGGCAAAACTTTTGGGTAAAATATCCAAATTAAACTCGTTTTCCTAAAATCATGATGATGAGCAAAATAGGCTGATTCGGTCTTGCATCAGGCGCTGGCCTGATCTGTTTTTGATTTATGGTGAAAACCGCCAAGGTCTAGGGGGTTGTTTGGGCGTGGCGATTGAAAAAATTCTGCGGCAGGGTGTCGCAGAAAAATCACCGCGCGCAATTCCATGCTGATTTTGCTTCGGCAAACGCAATTTTATTACACAAATTTTGATTTTTAATACGCAAGATTACCGCGCCTTTTTTTTGCCTTAAACTGTTGTTTTTTAGGGGTTTAACCGGAGTTTTCTTGGGCGTATATGAGGCTTGCAACACGACGGGTCGCGCCGCCGAATTTTTTGGAGAAAAGACCATGACCACAACCATCAAAGCCCTGTCAGCATCAAACGACAACCTCAACAAATCTTCCAGCAAAAACCTGTTCAAAAGCTTGTCACGCTGGATGAAAATTAGCGGCATCAGCCGGTCTCTTTACCAGTTGGATGACCGCACCCTCAACGATATTGGCATTTGCCGTGGTGATATCCGCGCTTACGCCATCCGCATCGTCGACAACGACAACAAGACCGCCGCTTAGTTTTTTCGGTCGCTAAATTTTGTATGTGATGAAAGGCAATGCTTGGGCGTTGCCTTTTTCATTTGGGGCGCTCACAAGCGTAGCGTTAACTGCCTTGCCCTGCCAAGACCGGCGCGGAAACGGCTGAGGTCATCCAGCAATTTTCAAAGGGCGGGGTGCTGGCGGTTTTAACCACCCATGCAAAACTCAAGACTTGCCCCTGCTCATCTTCCATCATGACCTTAAATTGCACCCAATCGGGGCTTCGGTTTTGTTCCGTGATTGTATGCCGTTTGTGATTGATCAAAGGCTGATATAGCGGCGCCTTGATCATCTCGGCAAAGCGATCCAGCGGCCCTGTCACCGCGCGGTTATCGGGATGCGCAAAAGCCCAAGTTTGCCGGATGCCAAAATCAGGTGATGGCACATCGTTTTGTTGAAGGGCAAGCAATTGGGTGCGCACCACATCAATCGGCTTGAGATCAGGATGAGGGGTTTTGAGCGCGGTTTCCGCCCCCGCAAGTGAGGCAGCCATCATCGCCGCCGCCATGATGATCATCATCTTTAATCGACGATAAAGCCATCGCGCATAGATCATTTGCATATCACCCTCCTGATGCTGACTGGTTCCTTACATGACATTGGCCGGATTTGAAGAAGGTCAATCCACCCCATGGATTATCCGCACCATTCCTGCTGTGCTCTGGCCGTTCTTTACGTATGTGGATACTGTACAAGCACCGCGAAGCCATTTATGGTCATGCCTTACGCCGTTTAACCTTGGAACACGCCGATGATTTATCCTCTCTTCCAATTGATTGACACCATCATCAATCTTTATATCTGGACGCTCTTGGCCTATGTGATTTCAAGTTGGTTGATCGCGTTTCGAATCATCAATCCTTACCAAGTGTTGGTGCGGCACATTCTGCAAGCCTTAGACGCCATCCATCGGCCGATCCTTTTGCCCATTCAACGGCTGCAATACCGGCTGATGCCCAATATGGGTGGCCTTGACCTGTCGCCTATTGTCGCATTCCTCGCCGCCCAGTATTTGATTGGCCCCGTGCTGAAACACGCGGTTTTGGCCATTTTCGCTTAACCCGGCTCTCGATCATCATGATCGGCGTTTCCATCAAGGCGATGAAGAGACCGCCGCGGTGTTGAAGTGCAAGCATCAATGGGTTACATAGAGAAAATGAACCCAATCAAAGCCAACCTCTTTCAAAAAAGGAACCAACATGGCGTGGCAATATATTGTGTTAGGCTTGTCCATGCTCGCTGTCGCGGTGGTGTTGTTTTGGGGCGTGATTACGATGGCACGTGGCGGCGAATATAACGCCAAATGGTCGAATAAGATCATGCGCTACCGAATTGTGTTGCAGGGGATTGCGATCCTGATCTTTGTGGTGATATTAACCTTGGCAAGCAGCGGTTAGAAAGGTAAGACCATCAACATGGTGAAACTGAATAAAATCTATACCCGTACGGGCGACTATGGCGAAACCAGCCTTGTTAATGGCCATCGTGTGTCCAAGCATTCCTTGCGGCCTTCTGCTTTTGGCTCTGTTGATGAGTTAAATTCTATCCTAGGGGTCTGCCGCCTTCATACCGCCGCCATGTCGGAGCCTCAATATGACGATATGCTGGCGCGCATCCAAAACGATCTGTTTGATCTAGGCGCTGATCTCGCCACGCCTGAGAATGAAAATCGCCGCGATGGGGATTTGCGCATCACCGACGCTCAAGTCAACCGCCTTGAAGATGAAATTGATCGCATGAACGCTGATCTGGCGCCGCTGACCTCGTTTGTTTTGCCGGGGGGCGCTGCAGCAGCGGCTTATATTCATCTTGCCCGCGCACAAGCCCGCCGCGCTGAACGCGAAATGACGGAACTGGCCACCCAAGAAGTGGTGGGCGAACCCGCCATGCAATTTATCAACCGTTTGTCGGATCATTTGTTTGTGATGGCTCGGCATATCAATAACATTGAGGGCAGCGATGTCCTATGGCAGCCGGGGATGAATGCCTAAGCCTCATCCTAATTCAATCGAGCATCAATCCAGTGAGAAGGAGCACCGCTCATGAAAATCTTAGTCCCAGTGAAACGGGTTATTGATTACAACGTCAAAGTCCGGGTGAAAGCCGACCAAACCGGCGTTGAATTGGCCAATGTTAAAATGGCCATGAACCCTTTTGATGAAATCGCCGTCGAACAGGCGATCCGCCTGAAAGAAGCAGGCACCGCGACTGAAATCGTGGCGGTTTCCATTGGTCCTGATCAATCGCAAGAAACCATCCGCACGGCCTTGGCCATGGGCGCGGATCGCGGCATTCATGTCCCGGCTTCCCATGACACCGAACCGCTGGCGGTCGCTAAAATCTTGAAAGCGCTGGTGGAAAAAGAAGCCCCAGGTTTGGTGATCCTTGGCAAGCAAGCCATTGACGATGACAGCAATCAAACGGGTCAGATGCTTTCTGCTCTCTTGGGCTGGCCGCAAGCGACTTTTGCTTCTGGCGTTGAAATTGCGGGCGATGCGCTCAATGTCATTCGTGAAGTTGATGGCGGGCTTGAGCATATTTCCTCAAAACTGCCCGCGGTGATCACCGTTGACCTGCGCCTCAATGAGCCGCGTTACGCGTCTTTGCCAAACATCATGAAGGCCAAGAAAAAGCCTTTGGATCAAGTCAGCCTTGATGATCTCGGCGTCGATGCTAGCCAGCGTCTCACCGTGGTCAAAGTAGAAGAGCCGCCTGCTCGTGAAGCCGGCATCACCGTCGCCTCAGTCAGTGAACTGGTCGATAAACTGAAAAACGAAGCCAAAGTCATCTAAGGGGGACACCATGTCTATTCTCGTACTTGCAGAACACGATAATAACGAATTGAACCCAGCCACCCTCAACGCGGTTGCGGCAGCGGCCCAGATCGGCGGCGATATTCATATCCTTGTTGCTGGTAGCGGCTGTGGTGGTGTTGCAGATGCCGCCGCCAAAGTTGCTGGCGTTAGCAAAGTTCTTTCGGCCGATAGCGCAGAATACGCCAATGGCATTGCCGAAAACATGATTCCATTGATCATGTCGGTGATTGATGGCTACAGCCATCTTTTGGCTCCTGCCACCACCTATGGCAAAAACATTCTGCCTGGTGTTGCCGCGCTTAAAGATGTCGCGCAAATCTCCGACATCATCCGCGTTGATGATGCGGATACGTTCCAGCGTCCAATCTATGCGGGCAACGCATTGGCCACCGTTAAATCTGGTGAAGCCCTCAAGGTCATCACCGTGCGCACCACCTCATTTGAAGCGGTGGCGGCAGAAGGCGGCAGCGCGGCGGTGGAAGCGGTAAGCGCGACCGGCGATGCGGGCAAGACCACTTTCGGCAAATCCGAATTGTCGTCTTCTGATCGCCCTGAACTGACCTCTGCTAAGATCGTAATCTCTGGCGGTCGCGGCATGCAGGATGGCTCAAACTTCGCGATGCTGGAAAAGGTTGCGGATAAATTGGGCGCCGCTGTTGGCGCGTCGCGCGCGGCGGTCGATGCTGGTTTTGTGCCAAACGATTATCAGGTCGGTCAAACCGGCAAGGTCGTTGCGCCTGATCTTTATGTGGCGGTCGGCATTTCCGGCGCTATTCAGCACTTGGCTGGGATGAAAGATTCCAAAGTCATCGTCGCGATCAATAAAGATGAAGAAGCGCCGATCTTCCAAGTGGCGGATTACGGGCTGGTGGATGATCTCTTCAGCGCAGTACCGCAACTGGAAGGCGAACTCTAAGCCGCTTTCATTCCAAGCAAAACGATTTCAAGAACAGGGCCTTCGGGTCCTGTTTTTTGTTCAGCCGGTCACAACCATTACGATTGCAAAATCTGTTTGACCGCCGCGATCACGTTAGGTTTATCCCATTCAAGAGGGCCTTCGATCACGCCAATGATGCGGCCGCCGGGGCGAATAAAGAAACTGGTGGGCATGACCCTGACCTCCATCTGACGGGGGAAGTCGCCGGTTTTTTCATAAGTAGAACGGGGGATACTGATGCCTTGATCGGCTAAAAATTGCGCGCTGAAATCCCGGCCTTTGCGATCAAGCCCAATCAGCATCACCGCCATGCCCTCCGATTGCAGAGCCGCATCAAGGCGTTGCAAAGCGGGCAATTCATGCACGCAAGGCGGACACCAACTCGCCCAAAGATTTACCAAAAGCGGGCGATCGGCGCGCGCCGCAAGCGGTGCTGTCTTGCCGTCATTATCCACCAGCGGCGTATCAGGGCTTGCCCGATCCAGTGGTTTCATTGTATCCAAGGCGGCAAAAGCGGGATTGATCATGCCCGCGGCCACCCCGCTTGCGCCAATCAAACTGGATAAGGCCATGCGGTTAAACCCACGGCGTGATATGATCTTAGGACGATGGATGCTCATAGGCGGAAAATAGCAGATGACTGAACAGAAGAACATGAAAAATGCCAGCAGCATCTGGGGCGGCCGTTTCGATGGCGCCGTCTCCAGCGTCATGGAACGCATCAACGCGTCGATTGATTTTGACCGCGAGATGTACCGCCAAGATATCGCGGGCTCGAAAGCGCATGCGCAAATGCTGGTGAAGACGGGCATCATCACCCAAGAAGACGGCGCGGCGATTGTCCAAGGCCTTGATCAAATTGAAGATGAAATCACCGCTGGGTCTTTTGAATTTTCCGCCGCGCTTGAGGACATTCACATGAATATCGAAACCCGCCTAGCTGACCTGACGGGCGATGCCGCGCGCCGCCTGCATACCGCCCGGTCGCGCAATGATCAAGTGGCGACAGATTTAAGGCTGTGGGTGCGCGATGCCATTGATCAGATTGACGGCGATATCAAAGCCTTGCAATCGAGCCTTCTTGATCAAGCCGAAACCCACGCCGCCACGGTGATGCCCGGTTATACCCATTTGCAAACCGCGCAACCCGTCACTGTTGGTCATCACCTTTTGGCCTATGTCGAAATGCTTGGCCGTGATCGCGGCCGTTTTGCCGATGCGCGAGCGCGGATGAACGAATCCCCCCTTGGGGCGGCGGCCTTAGCGGGGACGTCTTTTCCCATTGATCGCAAGATGACGGCAGAAGCCCTTGGTTTTGATCGGCCGATGCGCAATTCGATGGATGCGGTTTCTGATCGGGATTTCGCGGTTGAATTTTTATTCGCCGCCAGCCTGACAGCGATCCATTTGTCGCGGCTTGCCGAAGAATTGGTGTTGTGGTCATCGGATCGGTTTGGCTTTATCACCCTATCCGATGAATTTTCAACAGGATCATCGATCATGCC
>CAJXME010000018.1 GCA_913056245.1 uncultured Alphaproteobacteria bacterium
ATCGAAGGCGGCGGCGGCTCTTTGTTTGAGCATGGCCGTGATGGCTTTTTAATCGTGTTTCTCAACCCCAAAATAGCGGCGTTTTTTCTCGCTATTTTTAGCCAATTCCTAAGCGCTGAACAAACCCTCACCACGCGCATCGGCATGACCATGGTGGCGTGGTTGATCGACACTGGCTGGTATTTGATCATGGCCTTTATCCTTGCTTTACCAGTGGTGATCGAACGCTTGCGCCGCCACCACGGCACGATTGAGGTCGCGATGGGCTGCTTGCTGATGGTCGCGGCCTTGGCGATGACGGCGCGGATGGCGATTTCGCTTTAAGTCTTGGCTGTCTCTTGTATAAACTAACCCCAATTAAACCTTAAAAATGAATCAACACCTCTAAGGAGATGGATATGTCCGAAAGTTTCCGCGCCTTGATGCTCACCCAAGACGAAGACGCAGATGGCAAAGGCGCTGTCCACGCTGCGGTCACAAATTTGAGCAATGACGACTTGCCCGAAGGCGGTGACGTGCTGATCGCGGTGGACTATTCCACCCTCAATTACAAAGATGGGTTGATCATCAATGGTCTTGGTAAATTGGTGCGAGACTACCCCCATATCCCTGGGGTTGATTTGGCGGGTACGGTGATCTCATCCAGCGATGATCGCTACAAAGCCGGTGATCAAGTGGTGGCCACGGGTTGGCGGATGGGTGAGATTTGGTGGGGCGGCCATGCTCAACGCGCACGCATCAAAGCCGATTGGCTCGTGCCTCTGCCTGATGGCATGACCACCCGTCAGGTGATGGCCATGGGCACAGCAGGCTTGACCGCGGTTCTCAGCATCATGGCGCTTGAAAAGCATGGCCTTACCCCAGATCAAGGCGATGTGCTGGTCACCGGCGCGGCTGGTGGGGTGGGTTCGATGGCTGTTACGATGTTGGCACGGCGCGGGTTTTCCGTCGCCGCCGTGACAGGTCGTCCTGAAACAGCGGATTACCTCACCCAACTCGGCGCCAGCAAAATCATCCCCCGCGAAGATTTATCGGAGCCCACCACACGCCCTATGGAAAGCGCGATTTGGGCGGGCTGCATCGACAATGTTGGCGGCTCGACCTTATCGCGAGTTATTGGTCAAATGGCCTATGGCGCCAGCATCGCGTCGCTGGGCAACGCCGGGGGCATTAAGATTGAAACCAATGTCCTGCCCTTTATTCTGCGGGGGGTGAACCTCCTTGGCATCGATAGCGTGATGCAACCTTATGAAAACAGGGTTGAGGCGTGGCAAAACGCGGCAAAATGGATGGATTTGGATAATCTTGACGCCATGGTGACAGAAACTAATCTTGAAGCCGTGCCAGAATACGCCCGCGCCATTCTGAAAGGACAGGTCAAAGGCCGCGTCTTGGTCAACCCCAACGCGTAAGGCATGGCGCAACACCGATCAATTGACGTTAACGCATAACATAGGATTCCCCCACCATGAGTTTTGCCATTGCCCTTGGGCCGCGTATTCGTAAATCGCCTTTTTTCAACAGCACGGTCAATGCCGGCGTCACGCATTTCACCACCTATAATCATATGTATATGCCCGTCAGCTATGGCGATTTGGCGGCGGAATACGACCGCTTGATCCATGGCGTGTCCATGTGGGATGTGGCGGGTGAGCGTCAAGTCTCCTTAAAAGGGCCTGATGCGATTGATCTTGCGCGTCTGCTGACCCCGCGCAATCTCGATGGGCTGACCGAAGGCATGGGGCGTTATATCCCTATGTGCAATAGCCGCGGCACGTTGATCAACGATCCGGTCTTGCAAAAAGTCGGCGATGATGAAGTCTGGTTGTCCATCGCCGATACCGATATGAAATACTGGGCTGAAGCCGTCGCCGTCGCCAAAGGCATGAATGTGACGGTGACCGAACCCGACGCCTCCCCTCTCGCCATTCAAGGGCCTAAAGCCGTCGAGGTGGTCAGCGATCTGATGGGCGATTGGGTGCGCGAATTAAAATATTTCGGCTTTAAGCACGCCGAATTGGCGGGCATTCCGCTGATTGTTGCGCGGTCAGGCTGGAGCAAACAAGGCGGTTATGAATTCTACCTCCTCGATGGCAAGAAAGGCGATCAACTTTGGGCGCTCGTGGCGGAAGCGGGCGCGGCTTATGGCATTGGCCCTGGCGCGCCAAATTATATCGAACGCGTGGAAAGCGGCTTGATTTCCGTTGGCGCGGATACCGATGATCATTCCAACCCGTTTGAAATGGGTATGGGTAAATTCATGGACCTTGACCAAGACGTCGATTTTATCGGCAAAGCGGCGCTGAAGCAGATTGTCGCCGATGGCATCAAGCGGCGATTCTGTGGTGTGATCATGGATGGTGAGCCGCTGACCTCCACCAACAGCCATCAATGGGATATTCAGCAGAACGGGCAATCCGTGGGCTTTGCTTCAGCGGCGGCTTATTCCCCCCGCCTTGATTGGAATATTGCCACCGCCCTCATCACCGTTGACGCCGCCGATAGCGATGGCGGTCTGGTGGTGATGACCGATACCGGCCCACGCAACGCGCGGCCGACCGCCTTGCCGTTTCGGAAGGACAATTGACGAGCCAGAATATGGCCGAAGGATGACCTGTCATGAGTGACTATAAATTCGACACCCTAACCCTGCATGCGGGACAAACCCCCGATGATCGCCATGGATCACGCGCTGTGCCAATCCATCAGACGACATCCTATATGTTTGATTCCACCGAACACGCCTCATCGCTGTTCAATATGGAAGTTGGTGGGCATATTTATTCGCGCCTGACCAACCCCACCGTGGCGGTGCTGGAACAAGGCATCGCGGCTTTAGATGGCGGCGTTGCAGGCGTGGCGGTTTCATCGGGCATGGCGGCGCTGTTTTTAACGGTGCTGGCGCTCGCGTCAAGCGGCGATCACATCGTGGCGTCATCACAAATGTATGGCGCGAATATCAATCTTTTCCAGCATACGCTCAACCGCTTTGGCATCACCGCGACTTTTGTCGCCCCCAATGATCCTGACGCCATCCGCAAGGCCATTCAGCCCAACACCAAAATGGTCTTTGGTGAAGTGATCGGCAATCCGGGTCTTGATATTATGGATGTGCCAAAAGTCGCTGAGATTGCCCGTGACGCTGGCGTGCCGCTGGTAATCGACGCGACCTTCAACACCCCTTATCTGATGAAGCCGATTGATCACGGGGCAAATATTGTCATCCATTCCCTGACCAAATGGATGGGCGGTCATGGCATTGCCCTTGGTGGCGGTATCGTTGATGGTGGGAATTTCGATTGGGGGCGCGATGGCAAATTCCCCACCCTAACCGAACCTCATTTCGCTTTCCAGAACGTCAATCTGTGGGAAGAGTTTGGCCCCATGGCCTTCTCCGCTCGCGTCCGCACCGAGGGGATGTATAACGTCGGCCCTTGCCTTTCGCCGATGAACGCCTTTCACCTTTTGCAGGGGATTGAAACGCTGAGCCTGCGCATGGAACGGCATATGGCAAACACCGCTAAATTGCTCGAATTCCTGACCAGCCATGATCAGATCGCTTGGGTCAAGCACCCGTCTTTGCCGGATCACCCTGATCACGAAACCGCCAAGCGGCTCTTGCCGAAGGGCGCGGGATCAGTGATCGCGGCGGGCATTAAGGGCGGGCGTGACGCCGGGCGAGCCTTTATTGAAAGTGTGGAATTATCCTCGCATCTCGCCAATGTGGGCGATGCCAAAACCTTGGTCATTCACCCCGGCAGCACCACCCATTCCCATCTCGATCAAAAGGCGATGGCGGCGGCGGGTCTGACCGATGATCTGGTGCGAATCTCGGTTGGCCTTGAAGACATCGATGACATTATCGCTGATTTCAATCGTGGCCTGAAAGCGGCGGCAAAGGCGGTATCATGAAAACCCTGATCAATGGCGTTGAAACGTTTATTTCCACCGGCGGCCGTGAGTTCGACCCCAAGGGAAAAGTGTTGTTGTTTATCCATGGCAGTGGCCAAAGCCATTTGTCTTTTGTTTTGCAAGGGCGGTTTTTTGCCAATCGCGGCTGGCAAGTCTTGGCGCCGGATATGCCCGGCCATTCTTTCTCTGGAGGCGAGCCTCTGACCAGCATCGAAGCCATGGCGGATTGGCACGCGGAATTGCTCAATACTTTGGGCGTCGATCAAGCCATCATCATCGGCCATTCGCAAGGCGGGCTGATCAGCCTTGAGATGGGACGCCGTCACCCCGGTCGCGTTGAAAAAATCGTGATCTTGGCATCGGCTTTGGCGATCCCTGTCAATGATATGCTGTTGGATATGGCCGCCCAAAAAGAGGCAAAAGCCATGGCCGCGATGGTGTCTTGGAGTCACGATCAAGACGGCCACCGCTTTGACCACACCATGCCGGGCCAAAGCCATTTGGATTACGGCAAGGAAGTCATGGCGCAAAACAAAAATGGCGTGTTGTGGACGGATTTGACCGCGTGCAATAATTACACCGATGGTGAAGCCGCGGCGAAAGCCATCGCTTGCCCCATGCTTTGCATCCTTGCCGCCAAAGACAAAATGGTGCCAGCAAAGTTTGGCCAGAAACTGGCTGAGCATATACAAGATTGCACTTGTCATGTGATCGCGGATGCTGGGCATTTTGTCCAGAGCGAGAAATCGGTTGAAACCAACGCCTTGATGCGGCCATTCTTTGGCGCCATCGCGTAACACAAACAGAACACCATCAACGAGGGTAGAATGTCCGACCAACTTCCGTTTCAAAAAATTGCTGTGATTGGGGCAGGCACCATGGGCTCTGGCATCGCGGGGCAAATCGCCAATGCTGGCCATGACGTCTTGCTGATGGATTTGCCGCTCGACGATGACCCTAACGGGCGCAGCGACCAAGCGGTCAAGCGGCTGTTGAAATCAGACCCTCCTGCCTTGATGCATAAATCCCGCGCTGACCATATCAAAACCGGCAACACCCGCGATGATTTTGACCGGCTGGCGGAATGCGATTGGATCATCGAAGCGGTGGTCGAACGCCTCGATATTAAAAAAGACCTCTATAAGCGGCTTGATGCGGTGATCAGCCCCGATTGCGTGGTGACGTCAAACACCTCCACCATTCCCATCCGCTTGCTGGTGGAAGATATGCCCCGCTCGTTCCGCAAGCGTTTTGCCATCACCCATTACTTTAATCCCGTGCGTTATATGCGCCTTTTGGAATTGGTCGAAGGCGACGATACCGACGCCGCGATCATGGCAAAATTGGCCGATTACAACGACCGAATCTTGGGCAAAGGCGTTGTGCCTTGCCGCGACACGCCAGGGTTTCTGGGCAACCGTGTGGGAGTCTACGCCTTGCAAGTGGGGATGGATGAAGCCGCCCGCATCGGCCTTGACGTGGAAACCGCTGATGCGTTGATGGGGCGTCCCATGGGGATTCCAAAAACTGGCATTTTCGGGCTTTATGATTTGATTGGCATTGATTTGATGGCGGATGTCGTCAAAACCCTTGGCGTCATCCTCCCCGAAGGGGATGCCTTTCATGCCGTTGGGGAAAACACCCCCCTTGCCGCCACCATCGCCACGATGATCGGTGACGGTTATACCGGCGATAAAGGCAAGGGCGGGTTTTATCGTCTTGATGATCAGGGCGGTGAATTGGCCATGGATTTAGCGACGGGCCGGACTCGCCCTCGTCAATCATCCTTGCCGCCAAAAGCCCTCCGCGCCGCTGACACCCTCGCCATGGGCGGTGAGCCGCTACTCGATTTGATCAACCCCACGGATGATGGTGACGCGGATCAAGTGACCTTCTGCCGCCATGTGCTGGCGCGGGTCTTGGGCTATGCCGCCAGCCTGATCCCGGATGTCACAACCTCGCCACAAGACATCGATGACGCGATGAAATTAGGCTTCAATTGGGTGCGTGGCCCGTTTGAAATGATCGACGCGATTGGCGCTGAAACCTTAGCGGCAATGATCGAAGAAACCGGCGATGATGTGCCGGCGATCATCGCGGCCAATCAGCCGTTTTATGTGGCTCAAGATGGCGCGCTCAACGTGCGGCGGTTTGAATGCGCGGATGACGCCGGGGTTTTAGGCCCGGTTCGCCTGCCCGAAGGCACGATCCGTTTTCATATGATGAAGCAATGCCTTGATCCGGTGGCGCGCAACGATGCCGCCAGCCTTTACGCGATTGATGATGATCTGCGGTTGGTGGAATTTCATTCCAAGGCCAATGCCCTGACCGCCGCGTCGATGGAGATTGTCGCCGAAGCCGCGCGCAATCACGGCAAAGGCATCATCATCCATAACGATGCCCAGCATTTTTCCGCAGGAGTAGACCTCAACCGTTTTCTGGCCTTCATCAACGCCGAGGATTGGGATGGCATTGACGCCTTCCTGTATGATTTCCAAATGGCGGTGAAAGCTTTGCGCGACGCGCCGGTACCGGTGGTGGTGGCCAATTCTGGCCTGACCCTTGGCGGCGGTTACGAAGTGGTGGTTCATGCCGATAAAGTCATCGCCCATGGCAATAGCGTCATGGGATTGGTCGAAGCGGCGGTGGGGGTTGTGCCCGGCGGCGGCGGCGTCAAAGAAACCTTCGCGCGTTGGCATGACGCCACGGGCGATTGGAAAAAATCCGCTTGGAACACGTGGATGCAAATTGGCTATGCCCGCACCGGCACCAGCCCTGAACAAAGCGCATCCTTGATGTATTTTCTCAACGACCGTGATGTTAGCGTGATGAATCGCGATAAAATTTTAGGCATGGCGATCACCGCCGCAAAAGACATGGCCAAGGGATACACCCCACGGCCGGCGCCTGAATTCATTTTGCCCGGCAACGCTTTGCTGGATGAAATGGCGGCTTTCATGGATAAAGGCATCGCCGATGGGCTGTTCTTCCCCCATGACAAAACCGTGGCGATGGCGGTGGCCAGCATCGTGGTCAGCGACAGTGCCGAAGACACGCCCGCGCAAGAAGATGATCTCTATGCTCGCGAGCGGCGGGCGTTTTTGCATCTGGCAAAGACCAAAGAAACCAAAGCGCGTATTGTCTCCATGCTGGAATCCGGCGTAATGTTAAGAAACTAATGTGATTGATTGTGGTAAAGGGGCGGATCGATGTCGATGCTTGAACACTATAATGCCTTTGAAAAAAACAGCGCCAACCATGTGCCTTTGTCGCCGCTGACCTTCATCGCTAGAACAGCCAATGTCTTCCCCGATCGTGTTGGGGTCATCCATGGCGATCGCCGCTTCACTTGGTCACAAGTCTTTGGCCGGTGCCGGCAATTGGCTTCGGGGTTGCAGAATCTTGGCATTGGCTTAGGCGATACGGTTGCGATCATGGCCTTCAACACCCCTGAAATGGTGGAATGCCATTACGGCGTTGCCGCCAGCGGTGCGGTGATGAACACCATCAACACCCGCCTCGACCCTGACACGATTGCCTATATTCTCAGCCATGGTGAAGCCAAAGCGCTGATCACCGACACGGCTTTTTCTGAAACCGTGGCGGCGGCTTTGGCCATTCTTGGCGAGGATCATGGCATCACCGTCATTGATATTGTCGATCCTGAAAACACCACCGGCGGCGCGCGCCTCGGCACGATGACCTATGAAGACCTTTTGTCTCAAGGTGACGCCAAGGCCGAATGGAAATTGCCATCCGATGAATGGAACGCCATGGCGCTGAATTACACTTCCGGGTCAACGGGCAGGCCGAAAGGTGTGGTCTATCATCACCGCGGATCGCATCTGATGACCATGGGAACGATCGCCGATTGGCAAATGCCGCATCACCTTTGCTATTATTATGTGGTGCCGTTGTTTCATTGCAACGGCTGGGGTCATGTCTGGGCGGTGACCGCGCAAGCCGGCACGATTGTTTGCAGCCGTGCGGTGACAGCAAAATCGGTTTATGACGCGATCGCTGATCATGGCGTCACCCATTTTGGCGGTGCGCCGATTATCCTCGGCATGATCGTCAATGCCCTCGATAGCGACCGCCGCGCCTTTGATCACACGGTTGAAGTCATGACCGCGGGCGCACCTCCGCCTGCGGCTATTTTGGAAGCCATCGAAGGCATTGGCTTTAACGTCACCCAAGTTTATGGCCTCACCGAAACTTACGGCCATACCGTGATTTGTTCTTGGAATGACGATTGGAATGATTTGGATTTCTCCACCCGCGCGAGCCTGAAAGCCCGCCAAGGGGTGGCCATGACCTTGACGGAAAGCATCGCGGTCTTGGATGCGGAAACGGGAAAACCTGTGCCGCGTGATGGCGAGACGATTGGCGAGATTGGCATTCAATCCAACACCATCATGAAAGGGTATTTGAAAAACCCTGACGCCACGGCAGCTGCTTTTGTCGATGGCTATTTCCGATCGGGTGATTTGGCGGTGATGCATCCCAATGGCTATGTTGAGATCAAAGACCGGCTGAAAGACATCATCATTTCCGGCGGCGAGAACATCTCATCGGTTGAAATCGAGGGCGTCTTGCACCGTCATGAAGCCGTTGCCATCGCCGCCGTCGTGGCCAAGCCTGACGACAAATGGGGCGAAGTGCCTTGCGCCTTCGTCGAATTAAAACCCGGCGCCAGCGTCACCGAAGACGAATTGATTGCCTTCACCCGCGATCATTTGGCTGGGTTCAAGCGGCCGAAACAAGTGGTCTTTGGCACGATCCCTAAAACCGCGACAGGCAAATTGCAGAAATTTGAACTGCGCCAGATGGTCAAAGACGGCAAGGTCTAAAGATCGGCCTCGCCTTTTGGCAGAACCACCGCCGCTAGCGCGTAACTTTCGGGCAAATCAAGCCCTTTGATTATCGATTGATCAGAGGGCATTAGGCTTGGTTTCAGCCCAGCCCCATTTTTGATGCGCGCTGTCGCGAGCATCGTTTCTATCATCAGATCATCGCCATCGGTCAGCGCGCGGCAATCGGCACGGCCAAGCCCGCAATCGATCCGCCCATCATCCAAAGCCGTTGGCTCTTCATAGACCGGCAGGTTAAGCCGCACTTTCGGCACCACCAGCAAAATCGGCAGTTCATGGAGATCATCGGCAAGGCTTCGGCCAGTCGCTGCTTGCCTTGTCCAAGCCAAAGCCCGCATCTTGCCCGACAAATCAAAGGTGATTTCCGTTTGGCCATCGGCGCTGATGGCAGAAGCAACGCCGTCGTTATCAGCGATCAAATCATGGGCATAAGCCGTGATGCCCCCCGCCGTCACCGCCCAAGCGCCGCCATGATCCAAAGCCTCAAGAGCGAGAGCCAGAATATCATCAGGGCTTAAGGGAAGGCGCATGACATCAAGCCCTGCCGCGTCAATCGCCGCGGGTATCCGCCCCCAAGCGGCCAGCCTCAAGGCTTCATCGGCGTCCCGCCAAGCGCCAATCTCATCGGTATGGCGGCGGCAAGACAAGCAGAAATCATCCGCGTCATAAGTGCAATGACCAACGCAAGGGCTGTGGTCATGGGCGGCTTGGCGGATCATTCGATCCATCTTTGGCAAAACATCATTCATCTGATCATCTCATGATTTTAAGCGGGCGGAATTAATCCCATGGCGCGTTCGACATTCATCACCGCCGCCATGCCTTCGCGGTAATCAGGATACAGCAAATCCAGCCCCAATTCTTGTTTGATGCGGCGGCTATCGACCCGCCGCGAGGTGGCGTAAAAACTGCGCGCCATGGGCGACAGATCAGCGTCTTCAAAAGCGATCGGCTGAGGCGCGTCAACATTGATCAATTCAGCGGCATAGCGGATCACATCCCCTGCTTCACAAGGCGCGCCATCGGCAAGGTTAAGAATCCGCCGCGGGCGTGGCTTTTCCATCGCGGCTTTGATGACGCGGGCGATATCCACCACATGGATGCGGTTAAATTGATGCCCGGGCTTTAAGATAATCCGGCCTTTGCCCGCCAGCAAATCCCTGAAAGGGGAACGCCCGGGACCATAAATACCTGCCGCCCGAAAGACTTCGGCGCCCAAGGCTTCTTGCCATTCAATTTCCGCCTGCCGCCGCCATTGCCCGCGCCGAGACGACGGCTCTGTGGGGCTTTTTTCCGTGACCCACCCGCCATCGGCTTCGGTATAAACGCTGGTCGCCGATACATATCCCGCCCAGCAGTCGAGCGCTTTAATCGCCTCGCCATGGGCGGCCAGCACCGGATCATGGCCATCGACAACGGGAATGGTGGATAAGATATGCGTCACCCCAGCAAAAGCCGCCTCGGGATCAGCCAACCCTTGCCCTGCCGCAAAGGAGAACCCCTCAACGCCCTCCACCGCCACTTCGCCTGATCGCGTGGTGCCGCGCACGACCCACCCCGCCTTGACCAATAACCGCGCCAGCATTTGCCCCGAAAAACCAAGGCCAAAAATCAGGATGGTGTTTTGCTTTTTATCTTGCGTCTTTTTCATGCCGTGACTGTAGCGTTTTTTTCACGTCAATCAAGGCAAGAGCCGCTGTGATGATGAATTTTCCCAAGGACATATTGAGGTTTTGCTCAAGGGTGATTACATAATCATCAACGGAGGCCATCATGTCATCAACCTTGAGACGCATCATCAGCATCAGCGCGGGCATTGGCGCGTTTTTGGTGGCGGCGGTTTTGATCGGCTTCTGGGCTGATTATTTTGCCCGCAAAACCACCCCTGATCTTTTCCCGCAGCTTAGCGAGATTACGTTTAGCCTGCCCTCCACCCAAGGCCGCCCCATCAGCAATGATGATTTGCTGGGGCAACCCGTGGCGATGTTTTTTGGCTTTACCCATTGCCCTGAAGTCTGCCCCGTGACGCTTTACAGCTTGACGGAAATCACCGCCAGCATTGGCGAGGCGGCGGATGAACTTCAAATCGTTTTTGTCACCGTTGACCCGGAACGCGACACGATCCCGGTGCTGAAATCTTACATCGAAGCCATGGACGAAAGCGCGATTGGCCTTAGCGGGACAATCGATCAGCATGCCGCGATGCAAAAATCCTTCCGCGTCTTTGCCCAGAAAGTGCCGCTTGATGATGGCGATTACACCATGGATCACACCGCGACGGTTTATCTCTATGACGCCAAAGGCCGGCTGAGCGGAACCATCGCTTGGGGTGAGCCTCATGACTTTGCGCTGGCCAAGGTTAAGGCCGTGCTGGGGATTAAATCCTGAGTTTATCTCTCATCTTATAATAGGACATGCCCAAAGCCAGCACCGGGGTGCGGAAAATCCCCCCGGGGAAGGGCAAATGACGGATCGCGGCAAAGGTGTCAAACCTCCGGCGATTACCGCCAATCGCCTCCGCCAAGATTTCCGCCGCCACTGCCGTCAGCGCCACCCCATGACCTGAAAACCCTTGAACAAAGAAGGTGTTCTGGCCAATCATCCCAAAATGCGGGATGCGATCAACGGTGATCCCGATGCGCCCTGACCAGGCTTTTTCAATGCGATGATCCATTAAGGA
>CAJXME010000019.1 GCA_913056245.1 uncultured Alphaproteobacteria bacterium
CAATTGGACAATTGGTCAAGACGTGATCGTGGCCTTGTCACTGGATGACGCGGCGGCCAAAGAAAAGTTTGGCTCCTTCGACGCGAAATTGCCTTATCTGCGCTTCACCAAAGCGTAAACCGTCCTCCTCATTTAACCGCTTAAGGCCTTGGTTCGTCCAAGGCCTTTTTTGTTGTCAGGATGATTGTTCTATGGCGATAATCACGGGATAGACCAAGCCTTGATCTGAGGTGACATGATGATCGACGCCCGTGATTTGATTAATCTCACCGCCTACCCCATTGATCGGATGGGGCGTCAGCGCGACGATCTGATCGAAAGGGTTCGCGCGCAATTGGCCGATGATGGCTGCGCGGTGCTGAAAGGGTTTTTAACGCCGCAAGCGATTACGGCTTTGGTGGCTGAAGCCGATGGGGTGGCGCATCACGCCCACCGTTCTTTTAACCGCACCAACCCTTATTTCACCCAAGATGATCCCACCCTGCCGGAAGCCGATCCAAGGCGGCGGTTTTACGACCGCTCCAACGCTTTTATCGCGGCGGATCATTTTGCCCCATCGGGGGTTTTGCGCCGCATCCATGATTTTCCAGCCTTTGACCCGTTCATCAAAGACTGTTTGGAGCAAGACGCGTTTTACCGCTACGCTGATCCCCTTGCCGATGTCATCATCAACGCCGCCGAAGAAGGCGAAGGCTTCCCTTGGCATTTCGACACAAACAATTTCACCATCACCTTGGCGATCCAAAACGCCGATGAAGGGGGCGTCTTTGAATACGCGCCTAATATCCGCCGTGATGGGGAGCATTTTGACGAGGTGCAGGCGGTGCTGGATGGGCGGTCCGACCGCGTCCGATCCCTTCATTTAGAGCCGGGGGATTTGCAATTGTTCAAAGGCCGCTATTCGCTCCATCGCGTCGCGCCATTGAAAGGCAAGACGCCGCGATATGTGGCAATTTTCTCTTACGTCGAAGAGCCGGATATGGTTGGCTCGCCGGAACGCACGCGGCAGCTTTATGGCCGCGTCCTGCCGATCCATCTCGAACGCGCGGGTCTCCGCGGTGATGCCTATCTGGATTAGCGGGATCAGAAGGGGTGAGGCGAGGCGATGATCGCTGGTTTGGATATGTATTTATGGCCGGAAACCCGCGATGTGTTTGAGGGGCTATGGCGTCATTGCCGTGGCGTTTTAACCGATCAAGGTCTAGCGGCGCCGGAAAGCCTCACGCCCTGTGGGGAGAGGCTTGAAGACGCGGCGCGTCAAGGCGATCTGATCTTAGGGCAAATCTGCGGCATCACCTTTGCCCGCGCCAATCACGCCCAGCCCAGCTATCAAGCGCTGGCGGCCTTGACCCCAGACGATGACGCCATACCGCTTGGGTGTTATCGCTCCGTGATCATCGCCAATAAGCCTCACGACAGCCTTGCCGCATTGGTCCAGAAAACCTTGGCGGTCAATTCCTGGCAGAGTTATTCCGGCTGGTACGCGCTCCGCCATCATTTGATCAAGGCGGGGTTCGGTGACAGTATCGCGCAGAGCCAAATTTCAGGCGCTCACCGTCAATCCGTCGCCTTGGTGGCGAGCGGCAAAGCGGATTGGGCGGCGATCGATGAGATCAGTTGGGGGATGCTCAAAAGGATTGATCCCGCCTTATGCCAATCGGTTTATGTTGTGGATCATACTGCGCCCGCGCCAGGTCTGCCTTTTGTCACCAGTCATCTGACGCCGCCGCGCATCGCCAGCGCCTTGACCCAAGCCTTGATCGATTATCCTCATACGCCTGAAGGCAAAGCGGGGTTTCATCGGTTGGGTCTTAAAGGCATTGCTCTCGTTCAGGCGGCGGCCTACGCGGTGTTGCGGCATCATGCCGGGGATTGTTAAGAGAGGGACTGTTAATAGGGGTATTGTTGAAAGCAAAACAAGGGCTATATCACGCTCATGTCTTCATCCGATCATCCCACCGATATTCAAGAATCCCATCATGCCGCGCGGATGGATGAAGTGATTGATCTCGCTTGGGCGGATGAGATTAGTTTTGAAGAGATCAAAGCGCGGACAGGGCTTGTGGAAAAAGATGTCATTCGGGTCATGCGCCGGCATTTGAAGCCTGCAAGTTTTCGGCGTTGGCGCGAGCGGGTCAGCGGCCGCGTGACAAAACATCAGAAACGGTTAAGATCATTCAGGTCAATTCCATCAGACGATGATTAGGTCAGATATGTCTTCACAGGTTTCACGCGTCACCCCAGCTTCGAGCCACGCGACACGGTTTGCCAGCGCCATCACCCGCCGCCCCGCCGCCTCTGCGGTTGATGGATTGCGGGCGCAAGATCAGGGCGCGGTTGATATCAAACGGCTTGCCCAACAGCATCTTGATTATCAAAACGCGCTTCGGCAAGCCGGGGCGGTGGTGATGGAATTGCCGGCCCTGCCTGATTTTCCCGATGCGCAATTTGTTGAAGACACCGCGCTTTGCTTGCCGGGCTTGGCGGTGATGATGCGGCCGGGCGCGGAAAGCCGACGCGGTGAAGTGGCGCCGATGCGCGATGCCTTGGCTTTGGTTTTTGATCGCATGGCCGATATCACCACAGGCTTTATTGAGGCGGGGGATATTCTAACCACGCCGAGCGAAATTCTGGTGGGGCTTTCGGCGCGCACCAATCAAGAAGGGGCGGATGCGCTGAAAACCATTCTGGATGATCATGGCTATGCCATGCGTGTCTTGCAAACCCCGCCTGATGTTTTGCATTTCAAAACCGATTGCAGCCTGATCGATGACGGGCTTATTTTATCCACGGCTCGGCTGGCGGCGAGCGGCTGTTTCAGTGGCTATGATACGATGCTGGTGCCGGAAGGCGAAGAACCCGCCGCCAATATGATTCGCTATAACGACGTGATCATTATGCCCGCGGGGTTTCCTAAAACCGAAGCGATGCTGAACGCGGAAGGCTTTGAGGTTATCGCTGTGGGCAATAGCGAATGCGCGAAAATCGACGGCGGGATGTCTTGTCTATCGCTCAGGTTTTAACCGCTACATTTTGATGGCGATGTTTTTGGTCTGCACATAATTTAACAGCGCTTCACGGCCTTTTTCCCGGCCATAGCCTGATTTGCCATAGCCGCCGAAGGGCGTTTCCACCCCGCCCGCGAACCATTCATTGACAAACACCTGACCGCTTCGGATTTGCCGCGCGGTGTGGGTGGCGCGGTCAAGGTCACGGGTGAAAACCCCGCCAACCAATCCATAATCCGTGCCATTGGCAATGGCGATGGCCTCCTGATCATCTTTGACCTTCAGGATGGAAACCACAGGGCCAAAGACTTCTTCTTGGGCGATGGTCATATCGGGGGTCACGCGATCAAAAACCGTGGGCTCAAGGAAACTGCCTTCTCGGTTGAGGCGATGGCCGCCCGTCACAGCACGCGCGCCGTCATCCACCGCACCGCGACAAAGCCCTTCGGCGCGATCCCGTTGACCATCGGAAATCATCGCGCCCATAGTGGCGCCCATTTCCGTGCGTTCGATGCCAGGCCCCACATCAAGGCTCTGGGCAAGGGCGGAAGCGCGTTCAACAATCTCATCATGCACCGCTTCATGGGCGATGACCCGCGACATGGCGGAGCAGACTTGACCGGCGTTAAAGAAAATCCCCCAACGCAGGCTTTCCATAAAATTATCGATATCCGCATCCGGCATCACAATCGCGGCGGATTTACCGCCCAATTCCAACACCGCCGGCACAACATTACCCGCCGCCGCGGTCGCCACCGCAATCCCTGTTTTTACAGAACCCGTGAAGACCACCTGATTAATGTCAGGATGCCCCGCCAACGCGGCGCCTGCTTCATGGCCGTAACCGCAAAGAATATTCACCGCGCCATCGGGCAGGCCAACGGCCATCGCGGCTTCAGCGAAATAGGTTGAGGTCAAAGGGTCTAATTCTGGGGTTTTGATGACGCAGCAATTGCCCGTCGCCAACCCAGCTGACAGCGACCGCGCCACCATTTCAAGAGGGAAGTTCCAAGGGATGATTTGCGCCGAAACCCCGTAAGGCTCATAGATCGTGAAATCGAGATACTTCGCGCCAAGGGGGATCGATTTGCCCTCCATGGTCTCGGCTTGATTGCCGTAATATTCAAAATAACGCGCGGCGCCAGCAACCTCGATATGCGCTTCCCAAAGCGGCTTACCCGCTTCTAGGCTCAGGGTAGCGGCAATCTCATCTTTATGGGCAAGGATATAATCGCCCATGGCGCGCACCAATCGCCCCAATTCCACGGGGCGCATCGCCGATAAAACGCCGCTCTTCTGGCAAGCCCGCGCCGCCGCCACAGCGCGATCAATATCCGCCGCATCCGCAAGGGCAATTTCCGCCACCAGCGATCCATCGGCAGGATTGGTCACCGCCAATCGGCCTGCGCCGCCATCGACATAGCGGCCATTGATGAAGTTCTGCCAAAAAGGTTTGATATTCATGGTGATCTCCGTAAAACTGGCGGTCGTATTTATGCCCACTTAAGCCTTTTTTGAAAGAGAAGTCCATGACCAAACTGCTCAACGCTGACCATCATGTGCTGATCATCGGCGGCTCTCACGCTGGGGTGGCGATGGCCGAACAATTGCGCAAGCAAGGCTTTGACGGCGCCATCACCATGATCGATCGCGAAGACACCATGCCGATGGAACGCCCGCCCTTGTCTAAGGCGTGGTTGGCGGAAACCTCAACGGCGGAAAAAACCGCCGGGTTTTTACTGCGGCAATCGGAATGGTTTGTGGAAAACAAAGTGGATTTCCGATCAGGAATGGACGTGGTTAGTGCTGATGCCGCCGCTAAGACCGCGACGCTTAGCACAGGCGAGGTCTTGTCATGGGATCAATTGGTGCTGGCCACCGGCGCTGTGCCGCGCGCCTTGCCGGAATCAATTTTTGCCGCGCCCTTATCGTCCACGTTGCGTGATGAAAGCCTGCATGTCTTGCGGGTGCCAGCGGATGCCCAGCGCCTCAGCGCCGCCATGGAAAACGCCACCAGCATGGCGGTGATCGGCGGCGGCTATATTGGGCTTGAAGTCGCGGCCAGCGCGCGCAAAAGAGGGCTTGATGTCACGGTGATTGAAATGGCGCCGCGATTGCTTGCTCGGGTGGCTAGCCCTGACGTCTCGCAATATTTTGAAGAGTTGCATCACGCTCATGGCACGACCATCATGACGGCCACGGCGCTCGAATCCATCGCGCCTAGCGCAGGCGATCGCGGGCTAACCTTGTCCGTCAAGAGCGATGATCAGACCAGTCCTCTTACCGCTGATCTGGTGGTGGTTGGGATTGGGGTGATCCCAGATATCGCTTTGGCCGACGGTTTGGGGCTCGACCATGGCAACGGTTTTATGGTCGATGGGGATTATCACAGCAATATCATCGGCGTCTGGGCGATTGGCGATGTCGCGCTGGCGGCGGAAGGTTACACCCAAGGGGCGATGCGAATCGAATCCGTCCATCACGCGCAGATGAGCGCTGAGATTGCCGCCGCCGCGATGATGGGCGCGATCCCAAAACCCCATGAAGTGCCGTGGTTCTGGTCGGAGCAATATGATCGCAAATTGCAATCGGCGGGCTTGGTGCCGGCTGATGCTCAAGTCGTATCGCGGGCGGGCAAACGCGACGGGGCGATGTCTTTCTGGTCGTTTTCAGAAGGCGTCTTAACGGCGATTGAATCGATCGGCGATCCGCAGGCCTATATGATTGGCAAGACCGCGATCAGCGAAGGGCTGGCGGTCACACCAGAACAAATCGCTGATCCTGATTTCGCCTTGAAATCCCTGATTGGCCGTTAGGATTGGCTGTTAGCGGGCTTTTTCAATATCCAAGACGAGATGGACGTAATCCATGGCATGGCCATCGGGATTGGCGGCGACGTCATCTTCATAGGCTTGATAAAACGCATCCACAATCGCCATGGCTTCATCAGGGGCGCGTTGATCCAAGGCGGTGGTGAAGACGGTTTCCGACCAACTCCGCATCGTGGGGATCAAGGTTTTGGCGTATTCCGCCGCGCTCATCGCGCCGTTGGATTGATCAAAGGCCGTCCGATAGGGGCAAGGCGTCATCACGCTATGGGATGATCGCACGCGCAGGCCGGCTTTTGATACCGCGCTATCGGGATGGCTGAACGGCGCTAAAAATTCATCCATGGTGCGGTAATGTTGGGTGAAGGTGGCGCGGGTATATTCTTCATCACTGATCGTGCCTTGATCGCGCAAGGCTTTCCAATGGCGATCAAATTGATCAAACATATGAATCCCGCCGGTATGCCCCAAGAAATGGCCGTTTTCATCAATGCCAAAATTAAAGCAAATGAACCGCCCGCCGGGGATCAATTCCGCCGCCCGCGCCAGCAAAATCCGCTCCCAATCCTTGGCGGCTTGGTCTCGGAATTGCTGTTGTTCTTCAGCAAGCGCGCCCACCATATGGACATGGCTGGTTAACTCGCAGGGCTTTTCCGAAACGTAATGCATGGCGGTGGCGGAAAACCCAAGATTGAGGCTGTTGGACGCCATCAATTGCTGGTGAAAGCCAGTGCCGCATCCATGCACATATACATGATCGAGGTTTTTTTGATAGGCCTCGGCAGGATCACCTGCGAAGCCCTGCATCATGCGGAAAAGGGTGGAGAAATCATTGGAGGCCAGATCGGTATAGATCATCTCAACTTCACGGTGATCCCCCGCCGCGCGGAGGCCCGATAAAAGATTGGACCACATCCCTCGGCTCGTCCCGCCATCGGCGGCGCCATAATCGGCCAGCCTTAGTGTTTCAGTCGCTGGGGTTTCCGCCAAGGCTTGGCTGACCATCTCAAGGGCGGTGTTGATGACATTGCGCGCGCCAGCGGTGCGTTCCGAATAATAGCCTTGCCCCACCATCGACAAAACCGCCGCTGGATTAAGCCCTGTTTTCTTTGTGGTCATGACAACCTCCCCACCGCAATGAAACCGAATTCAATTCAGGAAATCTTGCGGTAAAATGAAAGGAAGGTCAATTCAGGCGCGTTCAAGAACAAGCAAGCAATCTTAAAGGCTATCCACCAAGGTAACGCCCGCATCCTTCATTTGGGTGATCGCCACCTCTAAGGAGCCGCCCAAATCAATCGCGCGGCAAGCGGACATCACCACCGTGACGTCAAACCCAAGGCGGGCGGCATCAAGGGCGGAAAACGCCACACAGAAATCCGTCGCCAGCCCCGCAATGGTGACTGCATGGATGCCGCGTTCGTTGAGCGCGCCGCCTAGGCCTGTGGGAGTGGTTTTGTCGTTTTCAAAAAACGCCGAATAACTGTCGATGGCGGGGCGATAGCCTTTGCGGATGATCAATTCGGCGCGGTCGCCATCCAGCGCATCATGAAACGCCGCGCCAGCACTGCCTTGGACGCAATGATCAGGCCAAAGCGTTTGCTCGCCATAAGGCATGGTGATCATGGTGAAGGGGTCATGGCCGTCATGCTGGCTGGCGAAACTGGAATGATTCTGCGGATGCCAATCTTGCGTAAGGATCACGTGATCAAATTGCCCCATCATGGCGTTAATTGGCGCGACAACAGCGTCACCATCGGCCACGGCTAAAGCGCCACCGGGGCAAAAATCATGCTGAACGTCAATGACAATAAGCGCGGAATTGGACATGGCGGGTCTCCTTTGGCTTGTCCTAGCACAGAAGCGTCCTAACACAACAGCAGCGTTGAGGCCAGATGTCTCTCGGCAGGGTTTAAGTGGAATTGGGGGTTTTCATCGCCTCGCCTTCGTTTTAAGGTCAAGCCGGAAGCAATGAGGTGAGTTGATGCTGATTGATGGGCTGCAATATTGCAATTGGTCGCCAAAAATTTTTCAAGAATGGCGTGATGGCGGGGTGGATTGCGTCCATGTGACCATCGCCTATCATGAAATGTTCCGCGAAACCGTGGCGAATATCGAACAATGGAATCGCTGGTTTGAACAGCATCCCGACCTTATTGTTCAGGCTTTTACCGCTGAAGATGTGGAAGCGGCAAAGGCTTCAGGCCGCACCGCGGTGATCTTCGGCTTCCAAAACCCATCGCCGATGGAAGATGATATAGGCTTGATTGAAATCTTGCATCGTCTGGGGGGGCGGTTCATGCAATTGACCTATAACAATCAATCGCTATTGGCGACGGGTTGTTATGAAGAGGATGACACGGGGCTGACCCGCATGGGGCGTGAGGTGGTGGAAGAAATGAACCGCGTCGGCATGGTGGTTGATATGTCGCATTCGGCTGAACGATCCACCCTCGAAGCGGCGGAACATTCATCGCGGCCGATTGTGGTCAGCCACGCCAACCCATCTTTCTGGCATCCGGCACGGCGCAACAAATCGGATGCCGTGATGAAGGCTTTGGCTGAGACTGGCGGCATGCTGGGCTTTTCGCTTTATCCGCATCATTTGAATCACGGCAGCGATTGCACGCTTGATGATTTCTGCACCATGATCGCGGATACAGCGGAAAAGATGGGCATTGATCACATCGGCTTTGGGTCTGATCTTTGTCAGGATCAACCGGATTCCGTGGTGGAATGGATGCGGGTTGGGCGTTGGACCAAAAAAATTGATTATGGCGAAGGGTCGGCTAGCAACGCTGGGTTCCCGCCCATGCCGTCATGGTTTCGCGATAATCGCGATTGGTCGAATATCCTCAAAGGGCTTGCCAATGTAGGGTTTTCTGAGGATGATATCGCTAAGATCGCTGGCGGGAATTGGCTTGAATTTTTCCGCCGCTCTTTTCAGCCCAAATCATGAGGCTGGATAAGACTGAATATCATCCATAAAACGTTCATCTTCTTAAAGAAGGATTGGATTTTAGGTGTAGGCGATGGTGATGCGAGTTGAAACGTCTGATCAGAATGATTTGAGCCTTGATTTGCGCACAGCGGATGAGGTGATGCGGCTTGAGCGTATGGGGTCATTTCACCCCATGCGGCTGTCTTTCTCGCGGCAATTGTTGCGCCGTATGGCGGCGGAGCGCTGGCAGGTTGAGATGGCCGATTGGCAGATTGATGAGCGCGGCCATGGCCACGCGGTGATCACCGCCACCGGCCCCGATCACACTTATTCATTGGTGGCTTATAGTCACGACCTTGATGATAAAGACCGCAGCGATCGGGTGATTGCGGAGAAATGGGACGCGACTTTCAGCCTTGTGGATGGCGTGCCTGATGCCGATGCCATTGCCATGATGGCGGACACCGTCTCTAAGCAAGAGGCTGGCCGTCAACGTCATGATCAGTTGACCTTGAGCCGCGCCAATAAATCAGTGCGGATGTTCAATCATGTGGTGGATCGCCTTGCTAAGGGCGAGCAACCTGACGCTGAAATGGTCAATACGATTGGCTATGTCATGCGAACGACCGCGGTTTACGGCAATGGTAAATTTGGCATTGGCGATCGGGTGGCGATCGAAGACCGCGCGGCGATGTTAGGGCCTTTTCAGGTGGAAATGTTAACGGTCTATTTGATCCGGCATTTTTCCCTCGCGCTGATTGAACATTTGGCCAAGGTCAAAGGTGGCGATCAAGCGGTGGCGCTTGCGCCACAATTGGCGCGGCATTTTGGGATTGGCAATGCTACGGGTCTCGGGATGGCGCCGTTTTTAGTGCATCATCAGGTGCTTTTCCATCAATGGATGCACACCCGCGAAGTGGCGCTGGCGCGGGTGCTAAGCCAAAAATCGATCCGCCACGATCAGGCCAATGCCATTCGATCTTTGGTGGCACGCGCCCAGCGATACACCGCGCAATGGCGGGTGGATGACGCGATCCAATCGGATCGCATCACCGCTCTTGAGCGGGATTTACAGACCCTAGTGGCATGGGTTGATGGCGATTGGGGCGGGGCTAATCACGCGCTTTCCGATTTAATGGCCAAAGCCAAGCAAAACCTAGGGCTTGAAGCGGAAGAAATGCTTGTTTCTATTTTGCTCGAACCCTTCGGCGATTTGATCGATGATTTGGCTGATGCCATGTCTGCCCGTGAGCAGGTCAGCGTTAATATTAAAGCCACGGTGGGGGATGCCTTGGCGACGCTTCGCCGCGATTATCAATGGGCCTTGGCCTTGGATTTAGAAGACCGAAACCAGCAGGAATTGTTCTGGTATGTCTCCGAAGCCAAATTGGAGCCGCGCCTTGGTCGCCGGTTTGAAGAAGACGGCGCGGATCAAGAAATGCCTTTTGACATCGCCCATCAAATCCAACGGCTTCAGCCGGATTTAGAAGCCGCGCCAAAGGATATGCTCTTGGCTGAGTTTATGTTGGCGCATCCCCAGCATCGCTATGTGCTGAAGCGGGTGGTGCATACCGCGCGTTATCCTTATGGCGAGATTCGCGATAATCTTGTGGCGGCCACCACTCGCCCCATCGATATGCTGCGCTGTAAGTTGAGTTTTTTCGGCGCGTCTAAATTTGACCCGAAATCAGATTTATGGACGCGGATTTCGCTTTTCCAAGGCGCGCCCTTGGTGGAAGAATTATCGCCTGAAACCTCGGAAAATTGGCTTTTTGCCGCCATTGATTTGCCCTGATCTCATAATGAGATCTTTACTGTTCCAGCACGATTGAAATTGCCCCCTACCATTGCTCAAGATCATCGCTCAAAGCTATCGCCCATGACCATCACCCTCTCTCGAAATGAAATTCGCGCCGAAACCGAGAAAGCCATTCGCGGGATCGGTAAGACTTGGGGGCAGGCCAAGGATGGCGGCGCCATGGCGACGTGGCTGGCGGCGCATGATTTGCCTTTCTTAGGGGCGCTCACGGCTTCTTTGGAGCGGCTGGATAACGCTGGCGCATCAACATTGGATTTTGAGGCAGCGCTCGATGGCATCACGCTGGCGGAAATGGTCGCCGCCACGGGGCGGGAATGGTCGGGGAAGACCTCAAAGCCGCGCTTTTTAATCGCTGGGATGGCGATTGTGGCGAGTGAGCAAGGCTGCGCGATGACCTTAAAAGCAGGGGGGCAAGTTGTGGCCGTCGCGGACCACCATGACGTTTGGATGTCCTCCCATGAATCTGCCGAGGATGAGGTCGAGGTCACTTTAACCCCAAGCCGCGATGACATCGCGGCGTTACAACCTTGCCCATGGAGCGCGTTGACGGCGCATCAAGCCCCTTACAAATGCTGGGCTAAACTCAGCGCTTATGCCTATCGCACCTATGTGCCGGAAACCGAAGAAAAGCGGCGTGCGGGCGCGGGCGCCGGAGATATCGACAATAATTAAACCGCTTTACGTTGGCTCATCAGGGCAAATCAAGGGTGAAAAGACGGCCGCCTTCAGGGGCTTGGTAATCGCATCCCGCAAGGCGCAACGCCATCCAAATCATGGCTTGATTGCTGGTGATCACGGGCTTGCCCAA
>CAJXME010000020.1 GCA_913056245.1 uncultured Alphaproteobacteria bacterium
CAGTTTGCGGATGGAGGCGAATTTGGCATGGGCGCTGAAATCGGCATTGCCACAGGCCGCATGCACGCGCGCGGCCCTGTTGGCGCGGAACAATTGACCAGTTTCAAATATATGGTTCGCGGCAATGGGCAGACCAGAGGCTAATGATGCTGGCGCGCCCTCATCAAATTGCGCGGGTGTTTTGCGATCAACGCCGCCGCCGCATTGGGCTTTTTGGCGGCTCGTTTAACCCTGCCCATGACGGGCATGCTTTATTGGCGGATATGGCGGTTCAGCAATTGCGTCTTGATGAATTATGGTGGCTGGTGAGCCCTCAAAACCCCCTCAAGTCTTCCAAAGATATGGCGAGCCTGACGGATCGGTTTGAAAGCGCCCTTAAGCAAGCCCATGCCTGCCAATTCGCAAAGCGGATGCGCATCTCTAACCTTGAGAATCAGTTTGGTTTGCGGCATAGCGTTTTGACGGTCAAGCGAATCAAACGCCATTGCCGAAAGGCGCGGCTGATCTGGGTGATGGGTGCGGATAATCTGGTGCATTTTCACCGCTGGCATCGCCCCGACGCCATCCCTCGAACCATGGCCATGGCGGTGATCAATCGCCCCGGCCATGTGGCATCTGCCCTTTCGAGCCGAGGCGCAAAACGAGCAGGAAACCGCATCGCGCCAGCACGATTGGCGGCGCGCGGATACCCTGCCCGCCATTGGAGTTTTCTGCGGGGGGCGATGAACCCGCAATCGGCCAGCGCCATTCGCGCCGCCAGAAAAACCCAAGTCAAAACCAGTTGAGGATCGTATTCACCCGATCAAAACACGAAAATCATTTGTTTTTTTACCCCAGTCATGGCTAGAATAGGCTATGTAAGATTAGAACCCGTGAAGGAGCATCACAATTTCCGTTTTACATTCTGCTGATCCATCAGCGCTTCTTGATCTTGTGCTGACGTCTCTTGATGACGACAAAGCGCAAGATATTGTCTCCATCCCGCTTGCTGGAAAATCCACCATCGCTGACTTTATGGTTATCGCCTCTGGCGCGTCGTCGCGGCAGTTGATGGCCATGGCTGACCATCTCGAACGCCACCTGAAAGATCATGGCGCACGGCCATTTGGCTCAGAAGGCAGCAAAACTGGCGATTGGATTTTGATCGACGCTGGCGATGTGATCGTCCATTTGTTCCGCCCCGAAGTCCGCGAGTTTTACCAACTTGAAAAAATGTGGGTTGATCAACAAGACGCTGAAGTGGTGACCATCCACTCCGCTTAATCTCACGATGGGATGAGGGAGTTCAAGCGATGAAACTTTCCATTGCCGCCATTGGCCATGGCCGCCAAGCCCCTGAACATTTGCTGGCGCAAACTTGGTTCAACAAATTGCCCCATCAAGGACAATGGATTGAACGCGTCTCAAAACGCCCCGCTGGCGCGGATCGCAAACGCGATGAAAGCGAAAAACTGCTCGCCGCTCTGCCCCATGGCGCTTTTTTGGTGGCGCTTGACCCTTACGGCAAGGACATCTCCTCCGAAGACCTCGCCACGATGATTCAAACCCAACGCGATCAAGGCCGCCGTGATGCGGTTTTTGCCATTGGCGGCGCCGATGGTCATGACGAGGTTTTGCTGAACGCCGCTGATATGCGTGTTTCCTTTGGGCGGCAGACTTGGCCGCATATGCTGTTTCGCGCTATGGTGGCGGAGCAGCTCTATCGCGCTGAAATGATCCTGGTCGGACATCCCTATCATCACGCCTAAAAAGGCAAACTTCATCTGGTCAGCCGCCGCGCCATGGCGTATAGAAGAGGCATGTCTGATCGCAATCCAAAACCTGTAGTCTTGCTCATCATGGATGGCTGGGGTCATCGTGACGAGGCCGCGCATAACGCGGTTAAACTCGCCCATACGCCGGTGATTGATCGCCTTGATGAAACCGCGCCCAAATCGTTTCTATTGGCCTCTGGCCCGGCGGTGGGTTTGCCCGAAGGTCAGGTGGGCAATTCCGAAGTGGGGCATATGACGATCGGCGCGGGGCGCATCATCCATCAAGACCTCGCGCGGATTGACGCGGCAGTGGCCGATGGCAAATTGAGCCAATTGCCGCAACTCGATGCGTTTTGCGCTAACCTCAAGACCAATGGTGGGACGGCGCATTTGATGGCCTTGGTCTCCCCCGGCGGCGTCCATAGCCGTGACGCTCATATTCTGGGGCTGGCGCAAGCCATGACGAAGCGCGGCGTCGCGGTCGCTATCCATGCTTTTACCGATGGCCGCGATACTTTGCCGAAACTGGCGGCGGAAACTTTACCCGTCTTTGCCGATTCGCTTCCGCAAGGCGCCTTTCTCGCGACGGTCACGGGCCGTTATTACGCCATGGATCGCGATCACCGTTGGGAGCGCACCGAGGCCGCTTATCGCGCCATCACCTATGCCCAAGCCGATCACCACGCCAAAAACGCCGCCGCCGCCCTCAAGCAAGGCTATGACGCGGGCTTGAGCGATGAGTTCATCCTGCCCACGGTGATTGGCGATTACCAAGGCATGGCGGATGGTGATGCCGTGGTGATGGGCAATTTCCGCGCCGATCGCGCGCGTCAGATTCTCGCGGCTTATCTGCTCGATAACGCGGGGTTTGATCCCTCCCCACGCCCTCAATTAAGCCCGTCCTTAGGCTTGGTGTCCTATTCCGACGATCTCGATCAGGTCTTGCCAAGCCTCTTTGGCCCGCCTCAGATCGATGATACCCTCGGCCAAGTTGTGGCGGCGCATGATCGCCGGCAATTGCGCTTGGCGGAAACTGAAAAATACCCTCATGTGACGTTTTTTCTCAATGGCGGGATTGAATCCACCGCCCAAGGCGAAGATCGTGATTTGATCGCCTCGCCAAAAGTCGCCACCTATGACCTCAAGCCTGAAATGAGCGCCGATGGCGTGCTGGACCATCTCTTAGCCGCGATCAATGGCCAAGCCCATGATCTGATCGTCGTGAATTTTGCCAATCCCGATATGGTGGGGCATACCGGCGATTTGGCCGCGGCGATTAAAGCGGTTGCGACTGTCGACGCCGCTGTCGGCAAAGCCATCGCCGCGATTGAAGCGGTTGGGGGGGCGATGATCGTCACCGCCGATCATGGCAATTGCGAGATTATGTGGGATGAAGCCGCCCAATCGCCGCATACCGCCCATAGTTACAACCCTGTCCCTGCCTATCTCATTGGCGTAAACAACATGACCTTGGCGGATGGCGGGCTTAGCGATTTAGCGCCGACATTGCTGACCTTGATGGGGCTGCCCATCCCCCAAGCGATGACGGGCCAATCCCTCTTGCGGTCACCCCATTGAATCGGCAACCACGTCGTCTTTTCCATGCCTTGATCTTGCCGTGATTACAAGGCAACATAGATTATGTGATGATGCCATTGTCAGGATAATATTCATGTTCTCGCCTTCTTCCTCGCCACGCTTTCTTCGATTCACCCGCTATGCCATTCGCGGCTTTGCGGTTTTTGGCGTGGTTGTCTTTGGACTAATGACCGTTTTTATCCTGCCCAGCACACCGTCGATCAGCCAATCATCGACCAATGACGAAACTTATCGGCAATTGTCGCTTTTCGGTGACGCGTTTCAATTGATCCGCGATGATTACGTGGAAGAGGTGGACGATAAAACGCTGATCAGCAACGCCATCAACGGCATGTTGAGCGCGCTTGATCCGCATTCCAATTATTTGCCCGATGATGATTTCAAGAAAATGCAGGAACGCACACGCGGTGAATTTGGCGGCCTTGGCATCGAAATCACCATGGAAGATGGCTATGTCAAAGTCGTCTCCCCGATCGATGACACACCCGCGTTCAACGCAGGGGTTCAAGCCGGTGACCTGATCGTTCAAATCGCCGGTCAAGACGTCTTGGGGATGACCCTATCGGAAGCCGTTGAATTGATGCGCGGCCCGGTGGGCAGTGATATTGATATCACGATTCGCCGCAAGGATGATCAATTTATCGATATTACCCTGACGCGCGACGTCATTAAAATGCGTTCCGTCCGCCATGAAAGCTATGGCAAAGTTGGTTATGTGCGCATCACGACTTTCTCTGAACAAACCACCCCGGGGCTGGAAAAGGCCGTGGCTGAATTGCAAGCCGAACATGGCAATGACCTGCAAGGGGTGATCCTTGATTTGCGCAATAACCCCGGCGGCTTGCTGCGCGAAGCGGTGTCCGTTTCCGATGCTTTCCTTGAAAAGGGCGAAATCGTTTCAACCCGTGGGCGTCAAGGCAATCAAAACTCTCGTTATTTTGCGAAATCTGGAGATTTACTCGATGGCTTACCGCTGGTGATCTTGATCAATTCCGGCTCTGCTTCAGCGTCTGAAATTGTCGCGGGCGCGCTCAAAGATCACAAACGCGCGGTGATCATGGGGACGCGATCCTTTGGCAAAGGCTCGGTTCAGAGCATCATTCCTATGCCGGGTCATGGCGCCATTCGCATCACCACCGCCCGCTATTACACCCCGTCGGGCGTATCGATCCAATCGACAGGCATTGCGCCGGATATCGATGTTGAATTGGCCGTGGTGGAAAACCTTGAAGCGGGCGCCGTCCGTGAAGAAGATTTGCGCGGCCATCTGGAAAACAACGCCGAAGGTCAATCCAACACACCTGCCGAAGAAGACGAATCGGTGAACCTGCGCGATTATCAATTGGCGCGGGCGATTGATTTGATCCAAGGGGTTCAGATTTTCAACACCATCAATCAATAATTGTATTGCCCCAAGAATTGGGTTGCTAAAGAGATTTGAAGTAAGACCATGATTGACTACCATCTGCGCCCCTATCGTCCTTGTGTTGGCATCGTGCTGATCAACAGCCAAAAGCAAATCTTTGTTGGCCAGCGTCTTGATAATTCGGTCGAAGCTTGGCAAATGCCGCAAGGCGGCATCGATGATGGTGAAACGCCACTCGATGCTGGTTTTCGTGAAATGCGCGAAGAGATTGGTACCAATAAGGCTGAATTGATTGCGGAACATTCCGCTTGGCTTGATTACGATATTCCGTTGGAATTGGCCAATCGGCTTTGGCAAGGCCGGTTTAAGGGGCAAACCCAGAAATGGATCGCTTTTCGTTTCCTCGGCGATGACCATGACATCAATATCGCGACCGATGAGCCTGAGTTTCGCGAATGGAAATGGGCAGAACCATCGATCCTGCCCAGTCTAGCCGTCCCGTTTAAGCGTGACGTTTACCAAAATATTTTATCAGAGTTTGCGCCGCTGTTTTAAGCCTTCAGCGCGACCAATACCGCTTCGAGAAAATCAACGACGCTATCTTGGCCATTGTCTTTGGCGGCTTGCAATTGCGCTTCCACCGCGGCTTGATTGCCCGCGTCGAGTTTTTCAGCACGTTCGGCCAAAATCGTGCAGCGGTCTTCCGCCACATCAGCGATGCCGCCATCAACCATGATCCGATCCGTGACCTGACCATTGTCATAGACTTCAACAACACCGCGCTGAAGCGTGGAGATCAAGGGCGCATGGCGTGGCAGCACACCGAAGAGCCCTTCAACCCCAGGAGCAACCACCATCCCAGCATCGCGGGAGATCATCACCCGCGCCGGTGTCACCAGTTCAAATGCTGTTGTATCCGCCATGTTACAAACCCCTTATCGCACCAAGGGGCAGCCGTTAGGCTGCCTCAGCGGCGAGTTTTTTCCCTTTTTCAATCGCTTCGTCAATGGTACCAACCATGTAGAAAGCGGCTTCCGGCAGATCATCATAGTCACCGTTCACAATGCCGGAGAACCCTTTGATCGTGTCTTCGAGCGATACCAATTTGCCTGGCGCGCCGGTGAAGACTTCCGCCACATGGAAAGGCTGAGACAAGAAGCGCTGAATTTTCCGGGCGCGAGCCACGGTCAATTTATCTTCTTCAGACAATTCGTCCATACCAAGGATGGCGATGATGTCTTGCAGAGACTTATACTGCTGCAGCACTTCCTGTACGCGGCGAGCAACGTTGTAATGCTCTTCACCAACAATGCGTGGGTCGAGCATACGAGACGTTGAATCGAGGGGGTCCACCGCAGGATAAATCCCCAATTCCGCAATCTGACGCGACAACACGGTGGTCGCATCCAAGTGCGCGAATGACGTCGCTGGTGCCGGATCGGTCAAGTCATCGGCAGGCACGTAAATCGCCTGCACCGAAGTGATCGAACCTTTGCGGGTGGTGGTGATGCGTTCCTGCAGAGCGCCCATATCGGTCGCCAGCGTTGGCTGATAGCCCACCGCAGAAGGAATACGGCCAAGCAAAGCCGACACTTCTGAACCCGCTTGGGTAAAGCGGAAGATGTTATCCACGAAGAACAGCACGTCCTGACCTTCTTCGTCACGGAAATATTCCGCCAAGGTCAAACCGGTCAAAGCCACACGAGCACGGGCGCCTGGAGGTTCGTTCATCTGACCATAAACGAGGGCGGCTTTGGAGCCATTGCCTTTGGTGTCGATAACGCCTGATTCCACCATTTCGTGGAACAAGTCGTTGCCTTCACGGGTCCGTTCACCAACACCGGCAAACACAGAGTAACCACCATGGGCTTTCGCGACGTTGTTGATCAATTCCATGATCAAAACGGTCTTGCCCACACCAGCACCGCCGAAGAGGCCAATCTTACCACCCTTTGCGTAAGGCGCGAGCAAATCCACAACCTTAATACCGGTGACCAGAATTTCCGCTTCCGTCGACTGATCGATATATTCAGGCGCAGGGCGGTGAATCGCGTAAGACGTCTTGGACTTCACGGGCTTGCCTTCATCCACAGGCTCACCAATCACGTTCAAAATACGGCCAAGGGTTTCAGGGCCCACAGGCACGGTGATCGGCGCGCCGGTATCGACCGCGTCTTGACCCCGAACCAAACCTTCGGTTGAGTCCATCGCGATACAGCGAACGCCTTGCTCACCAAGGTGCTGTGCCACTTCAAGTACAAGCCGCTGCCCGTTGTTATCCACCTCAATCGCGTTGAGGATAGGCGGCAACTCGCCTTCAAAATTCACATCGACAACCGCGCCGATGATCTGGGTAATTTTACCGTTTGCGTTTTTAGCCATAGCGAAGTGCTCCGGTTGTTTAGGGGGCACGCTTAAAGCGCTTCTGCCCCGGAAATGATCTCAATAAGTTCGGTGGTGATCGCGGCCTGACGTGTCCGGTTGTATTCCATGGTCAGACGATCGATCAGATCACCAGCGTTACGGGTTGCGTTATCCATTGCGGTCATCCGCGCGGCCAATTCACTGGCCGAAGATTCAAGGATCGACGCATAAATCTGCGTGGTTAATGCCCGAGGCAACAAATCGCTGAGCACGGCATTTTCATCAGGCTCATATTCGTTTGGCGCAATCGCGCCTTCCACGACCTCGGCTTCACCCGCGTCATCAATTTCAGCCGGCACCAGCGACCGGAAAGTCACTTCTTGGGTGATGGCTGAAACAAATTTGTTAAAGACGATCGAGCAAGTGTCGACTTCGCCCGCGTCAATCAGCGACTGAACACGTTGGCTGATCATATCGGCGTCGCTGAACTGAACCGCCGTGCCTTGAATGTTTTCAAGGGTTTCAACAAAGAGATCGCTGAATTCACGCTTCAAAGCATCGGTTGCCTTGCGCCCCACCATGAGCAGACGAACCGTCTTGCCTTCGGCTTGCAATTTCAAGACATGACGGCGTGTTGAGCGGATAATGCCGCCGTTAAAACCGCCACAAAGACCGCGATCCGCAGATACAACAACCAACAGATGATTGTCGCTCTTGCCATTGCCAACCAAGAGCAATGGCGCGGATGACGCATCGGCCTTCGCCGCTAAAGATGCGATCATGGCGCTCATCCGTGATGAATATGGCCGCGCTTGTTCAGCGTTTTCCTGCGCCCGGCGCAGTTTTGCCGCGGCGACCATCTTCATCGCAGAGGTGATCTTCTGCGTGGATTTCACGCTTTTGATCCGGTTTTTTAGGTCCTTAAGGTTGGCCATCTTCCCTCTCCGGTTATGCCGTCCTTAGGCGAACGATTTTGCGTAACCGTCAAGTTCAGCGGTCAACTTTGCTTTGGTGTCGTCAGAGATCGCCTTCTCGTCACGGATCGTGGCAAGAATGGTCGCACCGGCCGAACGCATATGATCAAGCAAGCCTGATTCAAAGCGATTCACATCGGCCAAAGGCAGAGCGTCAAGATAGCCGTTCACCCCAGCGAAAATGGAAACCACTTGTTCTTCAACGGGCATCGGGCTGTATTGCGCTTGCTTGAGCAATTCGGTCAAACGAGAACCGCGATCAAGCAATTTGCGGGTGGAAGCGTCCATATCAGAAGCGAACTGAGCAAAGGCAGCCATTTCACGATACTGTGCCAATTCAAGTTTAATCGAACCCGCCACCTGTTTCATGGCTTTCACCTGAGCGGCTGAACCCACACGGCTCACCGACAGACCAACGTTCACCGCCGGACGAATACCCTGATAGAACAATTCGGTTTCAAGGAAAATCTGACCATCGGTAATCGAGATCACGTTGGTCGGAATAAAGGCCGACACGTCACCGCCTTGGGTTTCAATCACCGGCAATGCGGTCAAAGAACCAGCGCCGTTGTCGTCATTGAGTTTCGCGGCGCGCTCCAGCAAACGTGAGTGCAGATAGAACACGTCACCCGGATAGGCTTCACGGCCTGGAGGACGACGCAACAACAAAGACATCTGGCGATAAGCCACCGCCTGCTTGGACAGATCGTCATAAACGATCACAGCATGCATGCCGTTGTCGCGGAAATATTCACCCATGGCGCAAGCGGTATATGGCGCCAAGAACTGCAATGGTGCAGGGTCGGAAGCGGTCGCGGCAACAACGATCGAATAGTCCATCGCGCCGTTTTCTTCAAGCGTCCGCACGATTTGAGCAACGGTCGAACGCTTCTGGCCAACCGCGACATAAATGCAGAACAATTTCTTGGTGTCATCTTTACCAGCAGCGTCGTTAACGCTTTTCTGGTTGAGGAATGTATCCACCGCGATCGCGGTTTTACCGGTTTGGCGGTCACCAATGATCAATTCCCGCTGGCCACGGCCAATGGGGATCAGGCTGTCGATGGCCTTAAGGCCGGTTTGCATCGGCTCATGCACTGATTTACGCGGCATAATGCCTGGGGCTTTGACTTCCACCCGGCGGCGTTCGCCGTCAGTGATGGGGCCTTTGCCGTCAATGGGGTTACCCAGACCATCGACCACACGACCGAGCAAGCCTTTGCCGGTCATGACGTCCACAATCGCGCCGGTACGGCGAACGATATGGCCTTCTTTAATGGAGCGGTCATCGCCGAAAATCACGATACCGACATTGTCGCTTTCAAGGTTAAGCGCCATGCCCTTAATGCCACCGTCGAATTCCACCATTTCACCGGCGCGGACTTCATCGAGGCCATGGACACGGGCGATACCGTCACCGACAGAGAGCACACGGCCCACCTCAGCAACTTCGGCCTCATTGCCAAAATTAGCGATTTGTTCTTTCAGAATTGCTGAAATCTCAGCGGCGCGAATATCCATTACCCAACACCCTTCATGGTCATTTCAAGCCTGTTCAACTTGGTTTTGATTGAGGTATCAATCATGCGAGATCCAATCCGTACGATCAGCCCCCCAATAAGGGAGTCATCGACACGCATTGAAAGCGAGATTTTATCACTGCCCGCGACGCTTGCGACAGCCTTCTTGACCTCTTGTTCAAGTTTGGCATCAAGCGGAACGGCAGAGACGACTTCTGCTGACACTTCACCGCGACGCGCGGCCAGATCAGCAAGGAAAAGATCGATAATTTGCGGCAGAGCAAAAAGGCGGCCATTGCTGGCAATAACACCGATGAATTTCACCACCAATGAATGCGCGCCGGCTTTTTCCAGCACAGCGGTCATGGCTTTGTTTTGATCCGCGCGGCTGATGGCGGGAGATTGAACCACCCGGGTCAGATCGTCGGATTCGGCGATCATTGCTTTGACCGAGGTCAGGTCTTTGGCAACAGCATCCACCACGCCATGCTCATCGGCGAGTTGAAACAGTGCGGTTGCATATCGGCTTGAAAAACCGGCCAGACTTGAAGACACGGGGAAAAACCTCCTGATATCACCCAAGGACGACTGTTTGCGCCCAATATCTTCGGACGCCACATGTCCGAATACTGGAATGGTTGCTAACATAGTCGGTGATCTTAAGCAAGCCTTCAAGGAGACAAAAAACAAAGGCGTGGCAAATTGCCCATCCGTGGCGCAAATCCAGCGCCATCGTCAGAAAGCCGTTACATAAAGTGATAGGGGTCAACATCGATCTGACAGCGAATGCTCGACGCCAGATCAACGGTATTTCGCCAATCTGCGATGATCTTTTGCAAGTCCACCCCGCGTTCAGCCTTGATCAAAAACCGATGGCGGTGGCGTCCCCTTAAATAAGCCATCGGCGCTGGCGCTGGGCCAAGGATGCTGACGCCTTGAAAATTAGGCTTTGCCCGCGCCATGATTTGCCCTGATTCGCGCAGTTTGCTCTCATCGCGCGATGACAGCGTGATCGTGGCCAAACGCCCATAAGGCGGCATGCCAGCGTCTTGACGGGCTTTCTTTTCCGCCGCCAGAAAAGCCGCGCGATCGCCTTTCAGCAAGGCTTTGAAGACGGGTGTTTCCGGCGCCATGGTTTGCAAAATGGCTTTGCCCTCCTCGCCACTTCGCCCCGCGCGCCCCGCGACTTGCACCATCATTTGCCAAGTGTTTTCCGCCGCGCGCAAATCACCCCCTGCCAGCCCCAAATCCGCGTCGATCACCCCCACCAGTTTCAAATCGGGGAAATGGTGGCCTTTGGTGATCATCTGGGTGCCGATAATGATGTCGACTTGCCCCGATAGCACGGCATCGGTGAAGGCCGCCAAGGCTTTGGGGGTGGTCACCAGATCAGAGGA
>CAJXME010000021.1 GCA_913056245.1 uncultured Alphaproteobacteria bacterium
TCCTAAAGCGGCAAATCAAGCCCCGGCGGCAGAGGAAGCCCGCCAGTAATGGCTTTCATTTTTTCGGCCTTGGCGGCTTCCGCTTCGGCGCGCACTTGATTGACCGCCACCAAGATGAGGTCTTCGAGCATCGCCACATCGTCATCGTTGTTAAGGCCAATGATATCGGGGCTGAGTTTAAGGCTTAGGATATTGCCCTTGCCATCGGCTTCGACATTCACCGCCCCGCCACCAGCCGAGACATGGAAGCGTTGATCGGCCAAGTCTTGCTTGAGGTCAGCCAATTGCGTTTGCACTTCTTTGGCTTTCTGCATCATCGACGCAAGGTTACGCATAATGTGACTCTCCTTGATGATCGTCTAAGTTGTCGTCTGTGGTATCGTTTGGGGCATCGTCATCGTCATCATCGGCTGATTCCGATGGCACAAGGCTTTCGATGGGCGTCACCGCCGCCACGGTCGCGCCGGGAAATCCATTGAGCACCGCCGCCACAAGAGGGTTGGCGGAGACGTGATTGACTTCCGCTTGATGGCGTTCGCGATCTTGCTCATCCAAGGTTTTACCGCCGCCATCGGCTGGATTGATGATCCAGCGCAGCCCTGTCCAGTCTTGCAAATGACGGGCAATATCCGCCAATGCCCGCGCGTCAACATCACTATCGCGGTCATAATCAAGCCGCCCCGGCTCAAACACCACAGGCCGCAAATGAAAACGGATGAGATTGGCCAGAATCATTTCCCCCTGATCCTCAAACAAGCGCACCAACTCGCGCATATCTTGGGGGATGGGGCGCATCGCCTCAGGGCTTTCTGAAAGAGGCTCTGCCGATGCGGTTATTTCAGGCGCAGGCATTTCCAGCGCGGGCATATCGATATTAGCGGCGGGCGCCGGGTGAGGTTCAGGCTCAGGGTCGCTGACCTCTTCTGCGGTCGCAACAGGCGCTGAAGGCGTTGCCGCGGGTTGCGGTGGCGCGGTTCGTTGCGGGGATGCGGCTGATGGCGGGTTTTGTTCAAGTTTGCGCACCAATTCCGCCGGCGTTGGCATCGGCGCGACATGGGCAAGGCGAATCAACAGCATATCCGCCGCCGCGTGAGGGTTGGGGGATGATTGCACTTCGCCATGGCCTTTTAAGGTAATTTGCCAAGCCCGCCCTAATTTCGCGACGCCAGATGTTTCCGCCAATTTGGTCAATTGCTCGCGCTCGCCTTCCGGCGCATCGTCCAAATGCCCGCCAGCGGCAAGCCGCGTCGCCATATGGATCAAATCCAGCATATCATTAATGACCATCAGCGGTTCAGCGCCGCGCCCCACCGCTTGTTGGAGGCGTTCCATCGCGCCAGCCGCATCACCCGCTAGCGCAAGACTGACCATGTCCAAGGATTGACCACGTCCCGCTTGGCCCATCATGACCGCCACCGCGTCATCAGTGACGTGATCAGCGGTGAGGGCGGCGGCTTGATCCAAGAGCGATAAGGCATCACGAACCGAGCCTTCGGCGCCTCGCGCCAAGCGGTCTAACGCCGTATCTTCGATGGTGATATCTTCTTTGTCGCAAATCGATTTGAGATGCGCCGCCATCATCGCGTTTGGCACCCGCCGCAGGTCAAACCGCTGGCATCGCGATAAAACCGTCACAGGCACTTTGCGAATTTCCGTGGTGGCGAAGATAAATTTCACCGCTTCTGGCGGCTCTTCCAACGTCTTCAGCAAGGCGTTAAACGCGTTCTTCGAGAGCATATGAACTTCATCGATGATGTAAATCTTATAGCGAGCGGATAGCGGGCGATAACCAACACCGTCGATAATCTCGCGGACATCATCCACGCCGGTATTGCTGGCGGCATCCATTTCAATGACGTCAACATGGCGGCCTTCGGCAATCCCTGTGCAAGACGAACATACCCCGCATGGCGTCAAGGTGGGTTCCCCCTGCCCATCCGCGCCCGTGCAGTTCAGCCCCCGCGCGATGATTCGGGCCGTCGTGGTCTTGCCGATCCCCCGCAAGCCTGTCAGCACAAAGGCATGGGCAAGCCGTCCCATTTTCAACGCATTGGATAGGGTTTGAACAAGGCTGTCTTGGCCGATCAATTCATCAAAATTGGAGGGCCGGTATTTGCGCGCCAGCACCCGATACGATGTGGAAGCACCCGCGGCGTTCTGAGGGGGAGTGGGGGAATTGACAGCATCTGTCATGGGATATCCGCTCCATCAGGTGACGGCCGAAGCCAAGACTAAAGTGGAAGACTGAACGACCCGACCTGTCCTTAGCCGTGGCTGCTGCCTTTCGGCCCTGACCGGTTCAACCAAGCGGTCGCCCGCCAGCCTTCCAGTATTGTGTATGGGATAATTGCCGCAAAAGCGCAAGCCTGAACTGTTATCCGCGACGCGAAGTATCCGCCGGATAGGTGCCTAAAATATGCACCGCGTCTTCTTCGGTGAAAAATTTTAACTCTTCGAGGGCGTATTGAAAGGCGTCGCTTTCCTGATGGCATTCGGCGTCAATATAGAATTGCGCCGCCGAAAAATTCCCACCCAGCATATAGCTTTCCAATTTGGTTAAATTGATGCCATTGGTGGCAAAACCGCCCAACGCCTTGAACAGCGCCGCTGGCACTGAACGCAACCGGAAAATCAAAGTGGTGATGACCGGGCCATTATCTTGAGCGGGCATGACCGGTTCGCGCGCCATGATCAACATTCGCGTAGTGTTATGGTCATGGTCTTCAGCGTTTTCTTCCAGAATATCGAGGCCATAGATTTCAGCGGCAAGACGTGAAGCGATCGCGCCAACCGTCGGATCACCCGCGGCGGCAATATCCGCGGCCGCGCCCGCCGTATCAGGATGCATGATCGGCTTAAGATGAAGCCGATTGAGCGTATTGCGGCATTGCGCCAAGCCTTGGGCATGGCTATGCACTTCTTTCAAGCCGTCAAGCGTTGCGCCTTTGACCCCCAAAAGATGATGATTCACCTTTTGAAAATGCTCACCGATGATGAACAGCCCCGATTGCGGCAACAGGTGGTGGATATCCGCCACGCGCCCCGCCACGGAATTTTCCACCGGCACCATCGCGTATTTGGCTTTGCCTTCCGTCACCGCCGCCAGCATATATTCAAAAGACGGGTTGGCCATGGCCTCCATGTCTGGATAACAGGTTTGGCAGGCCAGATGCGAATACGCCCCCGGTTGGCCTTGATAAGCAATCGTCTGATCGGGTGATGAAGCGGTCATGTCTTGGTTTCCATACGGCGTCGCGCCTGATTAAGGTCTTCGGGAGTATCAACACCCCCCGGCGCGCTGTCAACCACAAGGGCGACAATCCGCATCCCCGCCTCGAGCGCGCGCAATTGTTCAAGTTTTTCACTTTTTTCGAGCGGCGATGGCGGCAGGCTGACAAAAGTGGCAAGCGCTTGGCGTGACCAAGCATAAATACCCACATGATGCCAAATCGGCAATGCTGGGGTGCCGCCCCCTGTGGGGATCGGCTGACGGCTGAAATAAAGCACGGGGCCGACTTCACCCGCGCTGGTTTGACCTTCCGGCAGAACCACCACCGCTTTGACCACTTGCGGCAAAGGAATTTCATGCTCATGCGCCGGCGCAACGGGGGTGGCGATATCCGCCTTTTCTTCCCGCAACGCCGCCACCAAGGGCAAAAGCATATCCGCGTTAATATCCGGCAAATCGCCTTGCAAATTGACCACAATGTCAATTTTGCCTTCGGGATCGATCTTCATCAGCGCTTCATAGACGCGATCAGACCCCGACGGGTGATCAGGATCGGTCAAAATCGCCTCGCCGCCATGCGCCATCACCGCTTCAGCAATCGAAGCGTCATCGCAAGCCACCACCACGCGGCTCGTGTTCTGGCCATTGCCAAACCCCGCTTCCCATGCCCGCCGCATGACCTGAACAATCATCGGCGCGTCGCCAATCATCGCCAGCGGTTTCTGCGGCAAGCGCGTGGCTTTGAGCCGTGCCGGAATGATCACCGCGACGCCATCACGCGGATCAGTGTGGCTTGCCGATTGATCAGAAGATGGAATGGGGACATTTGGTCGCATAATGGGTCTTATGAGCGTTAAGGCGTGAATTCACAAGCAAAAATTACTATAATCTGAACCATTATCGCTTGTGAAGTCTTGTTGATTTCGATAAGACAATCTCGTGATATTGATTCATTTACGCGTCTGTAGAATCCGAAAGGATTGGGGGAAGGCAAGAACATGAGTGATCTGACCGTTAATAAAATTTCCGCTGGCCTGCTTTGTGGTGGCCTTTTGATCATGGCAAGCATCAAAACAGCCGATATCTTGCTGCCCCATGAAGAGATTGCTGAAAACACTTATCCGATCGAAGTGGCTGAAGTGGCTGCCGATGCTTCATCCGCATCCGCCGAGCCGGTGAAGGCCGAGCCTATTTTGGCTATGCTCGCCAGCGCGGATATCGCCAAGGGTGAAAAACTCGCCAAGAAATGCACCGCTTGCCATGGTTTTGAAGAAGGCGGCGCGGCAAAAGTTGGGCCTAATCTTTATAACCTGATCAACGCCCCGAAAGGGCGCGATGGCGGTTTTGCCTATTCCGCGGCTTTGGTGGAACGTGGCGGCGATTGGTCTTACACCGAATTGAACGGCTTCTTGCATAAGCCAAAAACTTGGCTGAGCGGCACAAAGATGAATTTTGCAGGACTGAAAAAGCCTGAAGATCGCGCCAATCTGATCGCTTGGATGCGGAGCCTTTCGGCCAATCCGGCTGCCCTGCCTTCTGCTGAAGCGATCGCGGCCGAAGAAAACTCCTAAACCTGATGGCGGGAGCGGATCACAGCGCTGTTGCCGCTCTAGCAACAGCGCTTATTGCTGAAAGCCGCCCCATCATCCGCCAATATTTCCGCCAATCGCCGGATATCCAGCGCAAAGCCGATGAAACCCCGGTGACCATCGCGGATAAAACCGTTGAAACTGCCCTTCGCGCGAAAATCCGCCTGCATTTCCCCGATCACAGCATCATCGGCGAAGAACACGGGCAAACCGACAACGCCTCTCCTTATACTTGGGTGATTGATCCGATTGATGGCACCCGCGCCTTTAGTTGCGGCAATCCGATGTTCGGCACGCTCATTGCGGTTCTTTATGATGGCCTGCCCGTGATTGGCGTCGTTGACCTGCCGATCTTGGATCAGGTTTGGCTGGGCATCGATGGTCAACCCACCACCTTAAATGGTGAGCCGATCGCCACTGCCGCCACCCGTGATCTTTCTCAAGCGCGGCTTACCACGACGTCAGGCCACGCCTTGGGCGATGATTACCCCCGCTTTATGGCACTGGCGGATCAAAGCATGGTCACAGGCTATGGCGGGGATTGCGCCAATTACGCGCATTTGGCCAGCGGCTGGTGCGATCTGGTCGCGGAAAGCCAACTCAACGCCTATGATATTATGGCCGTCATCCCCGTGATCAAAGGCGCGGGCGGCGTCATCACGCAATGGGATGGTCAAATCATCACCCTTGATGGTTATGATGGCACTGCCCTTGCCAGCGCGACGCCAATTCTCCATGATAAGGCCTTGGCGATTTTATCCGCCTGACCTGATCGCTCAACGAGGACGTCATGACCGAACCGATTTATATTGTTTATCATTCTGTTGATCATAAAATAGAGTTTTGGCAAGACGCGCTAAACCCTCTCATGCCTGGGATCAAATTGGTCACCGCAGACCAACCCGAAGCACAAAACGCCGAGGTGATGATCACGTGGAATCCGCCAGAAGGCATGATCGCGAGCCTGCCCAACTTAAAAGGCGTCATTTCCTTGGCGCAAGGGGTGGATCATGTGCTGAACGGCAAAACCTTCCCCAGCCATTTGAAATTTGCCCGCCTCATCGACCCCTATATGTCTGAAGCCATGGCCGAATGGGGAACGCTGACGGTGCTCGAATATCACCGCGACGCCGCCACTTACCGTGACGCGGAAACACGCCACGATTGGATCAGACTGCCGCCGCGCATCGCCGCGCGCACCACCGTCGCTGTGATGGGGCTTGGCGCGATTGGCAGCGTCGTGGCGGAAACCTTGACGCATTTGAAATTCGATGTCATCGGCTGGTCGCGCAGTGAAAAATCCATCCCCGGTGTGACCTGCTATCATGGCGATGATGGTTTTGAGACGTGCCTGAAGACAGCGGATATTCTGGTTTCAATCCTGCCGCTGACCGCCGCCACGGAAAATATTTTCAACGCCAAACATTTTGCCCTAATGAAAAAGGGCGCGGCTTTCATCAACGCCGGGCGCGGCAAGCAAGTGGTTGAAGCGGATTTGATCAACGCCCTTGATCAAGACCATCTCCGCGGCGCCACTTTAGATGTGATGGTGACCGAACCTCTGCCAGCAGATCACCCTTTTTGGGATCACCCTAAGGTTAATGTCTGGCCACATGTCTCCGCCCAAACCAATCCCGAAAGCGCCGGCGAACAAGTCGCCGAAGCCATCAGTGATATCCGCGCCGGGCGTGAGCCGCGCAACAGCGTCAATATCGCCCGCGGCTATTAACCGTTTGTGCTAATTCTGAATGCGGCTTTCGATCAATTGAAGCGCGGCGCGCAATCCCATGGCCTCGCCCCCGCGCGGATGCCCTGGACGAGCGCTGAGATTCCATGCCATCAAATCGATATGCGCCCAAGGCACGGGCTTTTGCAAAAACCGCTGTAAGAACAAGGCCGCTGTGATCGCCCCGCCATAACGCGACGCGCCCGTGGACGACATCGCCGCATAACCGCCATCGAGATAGCGATCATAAGGGGCATGCAAAGGCATCGGCCAAAGCGGATCGCCTACCTGATCACCGGCTTCGGTTAAATCACGGCGCATGGCATCGTTATTCGAAAAAAGCGCGGGCAATTCAGCGCCCACCGCCACCCGCGCCGCGCCGGTCAGGGTGGCAAAATCAATCATCAAGAGCGGGTCATCGGCGGTCGCCAAATGCAAAGCATCGGCCAGCACCAACCGGCCTTCCGCATCGGTATTGCCCACTTCAACAGGAATCCCCGCAGCGGTGTCAATCACGTCTAAAGGCCGCATCGACAGCGCCGAAACCGCGTTTTCCGCCGCCGGCACTAAGACGCGAAGCCGCAAGTTTAGCCCAAGGCTCATGATGGTTTCCGCCAACCCCAAGACATTGGCGGCACCCCCCATGTCTTTTTTCATAATCTCCATGCCGCTGGACGGTTTCAAATCAAGACCGCCGCTGTCAAAGGTGATGCCTTTGCCGATTAAGGTGATCAATGGCCCTTGATCCCCCCACATCAAATCAATCAAGCGCGGCGGGACTTCAGCGGCGCGACCGACAGTATGAATCGCGGGATAGCGTTTCGCCAAATCGTCACCCTTGGTGACTTCAATCGCAGCCTTATGCCGCTCCGCCAAAGCGCGGGCTTCGTCTTCAAGCCCTTGGGGGGTTAAGTAATTGGCGGGGGTGTTGATCAAATCCCGCGCCAAATTGACGCCAGCGACAATCGCGTTCAACCGTTGAAATTGCGCCTGATCACGGATAACCAATTCCACCATGGCTGATGCGGTTTTTTTGGTCTTAAATCGCTGATATTGATATTGATCCAAGGCAAAACCCAAGGCGAATTGTTCCGGCGTTTCCCCTGACATTTCATAAGCACCTTGAGGAAGCCGAGACGCCATGGCGCCATTGACATAGTCATCCTCGTCCTTGCCCATCACCGCGCCGCCAATCCGGCCATCATCGAGCGGCCACACCACATGGGTTTTGGCCTTGGCACTGAACCCATGGTCATTGATCCAAGTCTTGATGTGATCCGAGGCGCTGTCCAGCCATGCCGATAAAGCCTGCTGATCCAAAATGTCCAAACGACGGGGGTGATCATGATGATTGAGGAATGACATAGAAAATCCTTTGTTCTTGTCCATGAATGCCTTAGGCCGCAAGGCTAAGGCTGTGTGTCTTTTTCAACCTCTGGCAGTTTTAGCCATAACGTCACCCCGCGCAAGCCGAGGAGGATGTTAAAGGCCAACCAAATGCCATCCAACCCGCCCCAAAGCCGACCGAGATAGACCAGAGGCAGAAAAAATACCATCGAGATTAGCATCGCGTTGCGCATGATCTTGGCTCGAGTGGCGCCAATAAATACCCCATCCATCAAAAAAGCCCAAATGGAAATCACGGGCATGAGGATGATCCAAATCATGATGCCATCGGCCATCGCCAAGACGGATGGAATGCTGGTGATGACCCGCATCAAAACGCCGCCACCAAGCCATAAGATCAACGCCACCACCACCGCGGCAACACCGCCTAAGATCGAACTTTCCGCCACCGCCCGCCGAAAATCAACGAGGCTTTTGGCGCCAATGGCATTGCCGACCAAGGCTTCCACCGCATGGGCAAACCCATCAAGGCCATAAGCGATCACCCCAAAAAAGACGAACCCCACTTGCGTGGCGGCAAGGGCATCATCGCTCATCCCACCGGCGGCGTTGAGGACGATAATTTCTGACACTAGAATCGCGGCGGTGCGAATGGTTAAATCCCGCCCCAATGACGCGTAGCGCGTTAACGCGCGGGCATCGCTCAAGAGAGCCAAACTCCATTTTGGCGGCTTGCCATAGGAACGGCAGGCGGATCGCACCAATAGAAAGGTCACCCCCACCCCAATATATTGCGCCAAAACACTGGCCAAGGCGACGCCTTCAATTTTCATCTCAAAGCCAAAGACCAAAACCAGATTGGCCGCAACATTGACCAAATTGATGATGATCATTTGCGCCATGCATCCGCGAATATGCTGAACCCCAAAAAGGAAACCAAGCCCCACCATATTGAGGCAGATGCCCGGCCCCGCAAACGCAATGATGGAAATGTATTGCGCCATCCCATCCAGCACGTCTTCGCTGGCGGATAAGACTTGAGGCGCGATCCATAAAACCGGCAAGGCAAGCAACACGATGCTAAAACCAAGGCCAATCGCTACCATGACAGCACGGTAAAGCGTGGCGTAGATCAAGGCATGATCGCCCGCGCCTCGGGCTTGAGCAATTAACCCTGTCACCGCCATGCGCTGGAAGCCAAAGGCAATGGTCATCAGGCTGAACATAAAACTGCCCATGGCGACCGCGCCGATATAATAGGATTGATCAAAATGACCCATCACCGCGGTATCAACAAGACCCACCAAAGGGATGGTCAGATTGGCCAGCATCACCGGCACGGCAATGCCCCAGACTTGCCGCCGCACCTTAATGCGTTCGGGTGAAAATAAACTGCCTATTTCGGGTGACGTTTTCATGCTTCATGTTTATCTTAATATGCTAGGAAGTCTACTCTTCTTCGCAACCTGTTTCATTTTGACGAGTCCAAAGAAAGGCCCATTCGTGACCGCAACAACGCCAACAGCATCGGAGCAATCACACCGCCTTTATCGGCGCATGATTCTGGCGATGGTGGTGGTTCTGACGCTGGGTCTGCTGACTTTTTCCCCGGGGCAAACCACGATCGCGCCGATGGACCGCGATGAAGCGCGCTTTGCCCAAGCCAGCAAGCAAATGCTGGCCGATGGCGATTACATCACGCCGCGGTTTCAACAAGAATTGCGCGCTAAGAAACCCGTCGGCATTTATTGGCTGCAATCGGCTTCCGCGTCGCTCTTTGGGGCGGAATCGATCGCCAGTTATCGCTTGCCCAGCCTGATTGGCGGCTTGATGGTGCTATCCGCCACCGTCTATTTTGCGCGGTTCTTTTTCTTATGGCCCTATGGGTTGCTGTTGGGCGCCTTGATGGCGACCAATCTGGTGCGTTGCATGCTACGGGTTCAATCAGCATATTCAATCAATTCTCGTTGACTCAGAGCAACTTGTATCAAGTTGAAAAACTAATCATTGCTGAAGAAGGTGCTGACGCTACAAATCTTCTGTCTCA
>CAJXME010000022.1 GCA_913056245.1 uncultured Alphaproteobacteria bacterium
TGGCCGTCGACTGAAGTTTTCGTTTTTCTCATTTCATGAATTTATGTTCTTGCTTCTGAATCCAGTTTATCAAGTCGAATTTTATTTATTGTAATATCATTTCTTATACGCATATTTTTTATCTTGTGACTGTTTGAACACAGCTTGTCACAAGTTAATTAGTTTTCTCTTTTATAAGTAAATTCTACTATTACTAATGTGTCCATAAGGACACATAAACCTAAACTACGGAGAAAACTATGCGTAAAGTTCTTCTTGCAACTACTGCACTTGTTGCGATGACTGGTTATGCCGCTGCTGATGTAAGCCTTTCTGCTTACTACGAGTTCGGTTACACCTCAATTTCTGATGACACCACTACCGATAACGATGCGATGTTCTCAGATACTGAATACCACATCAAATTTTCTGAAACCACCGATAGCGGTCTTTCATTCTCTGCTACTTTTGAAGTAGAAGGTGCTGCTTCTGCATCAGGTAAAGACGAATCATCATTGACCATTTCTACTCCTGAAATGGGTCGTTTTGTTCTTGGTCAAAATGATGAAGCAAACTACAGCTTCCAAACTTGGTTGCCAGGCGCACGCGGTTCTGCAGGCGCATGGGATAACCAATACAGTGTAGTTGCTGGTAACGCTTCTGGTGCTGGCGCAGCCCTGACATCTGGTCTTTCTGCTAACCCAACAGCAAACAACTCAGCTGACAACAACACTTTCGCATACTTCTCGCCAAACATGGGCGGCGTAAGCATGGGTGTTTCCACTAACACACAAGGTTCAGAAGATAATACAGCATTCGGCATCAGCTACACTGGTGACCTTGCTGGCAATTCCTTCACTGTAACAGCTGCTCAGCATTCTGACGGTGAAAGCAGCGAAACTGAAATCACCACCTATGGTATTTCTTTCGGTGTTGGTTCCGCTACAGTTGCAATTGCTAACAAGAACAAAGAAAGCGGCACCACTTACGATACAACCACCACTGGTGCTGGTATCGGTGTTCCACTTGGCGATAGCATGAATGTTTATGCTTCTATTTCTACATCTGAAGATGATGTTTCTAAAGACACTCTTGATGTGAACTCAATTGGCATGGACTACACCATTGCAAGCGGCCTGAACTTTGCCGTTTCTGTAAACAACTATTCGCTTGAAGGCTCAAGCATCACCAACAACGATGCTTCTGAAATCACCGCTTCTATTCAAGCCAACTTCTAATCCAATTTTGGGTTAACGAGAAGACCGCCCATTTTAGGGCGGTCTTTTTTTATTGTTTGAATATCATTGAGTATTTACGTTATATCTTAATAACAACTCCTGAAACGGATGGATTAAAGAAAAATGCTCAATAAATTTGCACTCACTGTCGCTGTATTGGTGACTTTATTATTTGTTGCTTCCTGCTCTTCTGGGAACATTGAGCCATTGAACGAACGTTACGATCCGAGGAATTGGAAAAAAGGTTCGGTCATTACCGGGAAAAGCGAAAGCGGTGTTTCTCTTAAGGACTTTATCAATCCGTCAACCCCTAATGGTGCGATTCCCATCAACGCCCTCTTATGGCGAGCGGCGCTCGATACGGTTTCCGTGATGCCACTGGATAGCGTCGATACTTTCGGCGGGACGATCATCACCGAATGGTACGCGCATCCCGACAATGCCAATCAGCGGATTAAAATTGCTATCTTTGTCGTTGATCAAGAATTGCGCGCCGATGCCATTAACGTTCAGACCTATTTGCAAGAACGCGACGCGACGACCTCCGAATGGCGTGATATTGGCCGCGATGACGGCTTGTCGCGGCGGCTTGAAGATTTGATTCTCACCCGCGCCCGTGAGATTCGCGCCAGCAATATTCTGGAAACCAATTAACCCATCACCCTTTAGAGTTTGATCAATGTCACGCCTCGACGCCCCCAGTATTGAGCGAAAATGGCAACAACGCTGGCAGGATGCCGGTTGCTTTAACGCAAGCATGGCTTCCGATAAGCCCAAATATTATGTCCTTGAAATGTTTCCCTATCCATCGGGGCGGATACATATGGGGCATGTGCGCAATTACACCCTTGGCGATGTGGTGGCGCGGGTAAAGCGCGCTCGCGGCTTTAATGTTTTGCACCCTATGGGATGGGACGCCTTTGGCCTGCCGGCGGAAAACGCCGCCATTGAGCGCGGCGTGCATCCCGCGAAATGGACCCATGAAAACATCGCTGGTATGCGCGATCAATTGAAAAGCATGGGCCTTTCTTATGATTGGTCGCGCGAATTTGCGACTTGCGATGACACTTATTATCGGTTTGAGCAGAAAATGTTTCTTGATTTCATGAAACATGGGCTGGCCTATAAAAAGGAAAGCTGGGTCAATTGGGACCCCGTGGAAAACACCGTTTTGGCCAATGAACAAGTGGTCGATGGCTGCGGCTGGCGGTCTGGCGCGCCGGTTGAACGGCGGTTGTTATCGCAATGGTTTTTGAAAATCACCGCTTTTTCTGAAGATTTGCTCACCGCCATTGAAGGTTTGGATCGCTGGCCTGATCGCGTTCGCGTCATGCAGCACAATTGGATCGGCAAATCCCAAGGCGCGCGGGTGCATTTTCCGTTGACCACCGTGCCGGAAGGCGCTGACGCCAAGATCGAAGTCTTCACCACCCGACCTGATACGCTTTTTGGCGCATCTTTCATCGCGCTCGCCGCCAATCACCCCTTAATCCTCAACCTTGCGGAAACGAACGCTAATCTCAGCGATTTTGTCGAAGAATGCAACCGCATGGGCACGTCGCAAGCAACGATTGAAGCGGCGGAAAAGAAAGGCGTCGATACCGGCCTTACCGTTAATCACCCCTTTGATCCTTCGATTAAATTGCCGGTTTATGCCGCTAATTTTGTCCTGATGGATTACGGCACGGGCGCGATTTTTGGCTCCGCGGGTCATGATCAACGTGACCTTGATTTTGCCAATAAATATGGCCTGCCTGTTATTCCAGTGGTGCTGCCGGAAGGCGTCGATGCGGCGGAATTTACCGTCACTGACACCGCCTATACCGGCGATGGACGGCTGTTTAATTCGCGCTTTCTTGATGGCCTTTCGGTTGAAGATGGGATCGCGGCGGCCATCGCAAAATTAGAAGACCTTGACGCAGGCACGGGCGAGACCACTTGGCGGCTCCGCGATTGGGGGGTTTCCCGTCAGCGTTATTGGGGCTGTCCGATCCCCGTGATCCATTGCGAGCAATGCGGGATTCAGCCTGTTCCCGAAGATCAATTGCCCGTCACTTTGCCTGATGATGTGCAATTTGATCAGCCGGGCAACCCCATTGCCAATCATCCGACCTGGAAGCACACCACCTGCCCATCTTGCGGCGGCGCGGCGGAACGTGAAACCGATACATTTGATACCTTCTTTGAAAGTTCTTGGTATTTCTTGCGTTTTGCTGATCCCAACCCTGAGATCGCTTTTTCCAAGGAAGCGGTGAAATACTGGTTGCCTGTTGATCAGTATATTGGCGGGGTTGAGCACGCGGTTTTGCATTTGCTTTATTCGCGGTTTTTCACCCGCGCGCTTTCGGCTTGCGGCTATCTTGATCTTGACGAGCCATTCGATGGCATGATGACCCAAGGCATGGTGTGTCACCAGACTTTTCGCGATCCATCGGGCCAATGGCTGTTCCCCACGGAAGTCGAACGTCAAGGCGAAAATCAATGGGTCATGCGCGGCAGCCAAGACCCTGTCACCGCTGGCCGCATTGAAAAAATGAGCAAATCAAAGCGCAATGTGATTGATCCGGAACTGATTATTTCTGGCTATGGCGCTGATACCGCACGGCTTTTCATGATGTCCGACTCACCGTCAGAACGCGACATGGAATGGACCAATGCTGGGGTCGAAGGCGCGTCGCGCTTTATCCATAAATTATGGCGCATGGCACAATCTGATCAGCATAATGATCAAGCCCTATCGCTTGCGCCAAAAGGCATGGCCATGCCGGCGGATTTAGACGATCCAGCGAAATCCCTGATCAGCGCCACGCATCGCGCGATTGCCTCTATTTCCGAGGATATTGACCGGTTTCGCTTCAACCGCTGTGTCGCCGCGCTTTATACCCTGTCGAACAGCATCAGCGACACGAAAGGCAAGAGTGAGAGCCAAGAATGGGCGCGCCGCTTTGCCCTTGAGCATTTGGTGCAATTGATGGCGCCGATCGCGCCTCATATTGCCGAGGAAATTTGGGAAACCCTAGGGCATGAAACGATGATCGCTGAAACCCCATGGCCTGAAGCCGACCCGGCTTGGCTGGTGGAAGATAAAATCAGCATCGGCGTGCAAGTCAACGGCAAATTGCGCGGCACCATCGACATCACCCCTGATTGCGATAAGGCCATCGCGGAAGAAATGGCGCTGGCGCTGCCCGCCGTTCAGAAAATTCTTGATGGCCAAAACCCCAAGAAAGTCATCGTTGTGCCGAATAGGATTGTCAATGTCGTTGCGTAAACCCATGCTCAATCTTCTCATCGCGGTTTTTGCTATGCTCAGCCTTAGCGGATGCGTGACGAGCCTTTCGGTGGATACACAAGCGCAATTGCAGCAACTCACCATCACCACCGATGACGGCCGCACCGAGCAATTGTTCCGTCAAGAGATTGAACGGCTGATTGGCGATCGGTCTGGCGCGCGATATGATTTGAGCGCCAGCATCACCTCGTCTCGCGGCGATAACAGCATGACCATGACCGTTCGTTATTCGCTTTATGACCAAGAGATGGGCGAAATTCTGATCAATAAATCCGTGTCATCCTCCGCATCAATCGGCGGGGTGTCGTCAGAATTTGGGGAAGAGCAAGCCTTTCTCTATGCTGAAGAACGCTTGAGCATTAATTTGGCGCAAAAAGTATACCAGCGGCTTTTACTCTATTTTACCCGCGCGGCGTCCTCGTCATGAAAATCTCAGGCCGCGGCGTTGACCCTTTCCTCGCCAACCCGCCGGCTGATCTTCGCGCCATTCTCATTTACGGTCATGACCGCGGTTTGATCCAAGAACGCAGCCGCTTGCTCGCCGAACGTTATGTTCCTGATATTAATGATCCGTTTTGCGTAACATCGCTGAATGGCGAGGATATCGCCAAAGACCCATCGCTTTTGATCGATAGCGCGGGCGCCATGCCGCCCATGGGGGGGCTGCGTCTTGTTCGCGTTCAACAATTGGGGGGATCGGCGCTCAACGCTTGCAAGACCCTCCTTGAAAACCCACCCGCGGAAAGCATCACCATCTGCACTGGCGGCGAAGACCTCAACACCAAATCAGCCTTGGTAAAATTGTTTGAACAACATGACCAAGCGGCGGCGCTCGGGTGTTACGCCGATACCGGCCAATCCCTTGGGCAATTGGCCGGCGATGTCTTTCGTCAGCATAATATTAAAACCGATCCCGCGACCATGGCTTGGATCACCGCTCACCTCGGCGCTGATCGCATGGCCAGCCGAAGTGAAATCGACAAATTGGTGCTTTTAGCGGGGCCTGATGGCACGCTTGATCTTAAAGCGGTTCAGCACGCTCTTGGCGATGGCGCGGCGATCTCCGTCAATGACGCGATCCATGCCGCGGCGAGCGGCAATATCAAAGCGCTAAGCACTGCGCTCAGCCGCTTACAGCAAAACGCCATTGCAGGCGAACAAGTTCTGCGGTCTGGGCAAATGTATTTTCAGCGGTTGTTCCGCATGGCGGCGGCGATGGAAACTGGATTGCCGCGCGATCAAGCCATGAACAGCGTAAAGCCGCCGGTGTTTTTCAACGAAAAGCGCATGGTCGAATCGCATTTGCAATCTTGGTCAGCGCCACGTTGCCGCCGCGCCATTGATCGATTGGTCGAAGCCGAACAACAATCACGTCACGGCATCGCCGCCGATACCGCCGCTGCGCAAGCCCTGATGGCCTTGGCGCTTGCGGTCAAGCGATAAGGTTTATCCTATTGATATGATTAAGATTTCAGGCGTTTGACAATCTCGTCAAATTGATCCAGATCGCTATATTTGATGGTGATGACCCCCGCCTCACCTTTATCGGTGACCGTCACCTCAAGCCCTGTGCTGGCCGCTAAGTCTTGTTCGAGGGCGATCACATCGGCGGATTTTTCTGGCTTCGGTCGCGGCGGCCGGTCTTGGGCGGTGACCAAGGCTTCGACTTGGCGCGCGCTCATGCCGCGGCTTAGGATTTGCGCCGCCAATTGCGCGGCATCGTCGCGGCCAATCAATGGCCGCACTTGCCCCGCGGTCAGGACGCCATTTTTGACATGGGCTTTTACCTCTTCAGGCAAATTCAACAGCCGCATCGTGTTGGCGAGATGACTTCGCGATTTGCCAATGACTTTCGACAGCGCGTCTTGGGTGTATTCAAATTCGGTGATCAAACGCCGATAACCTTCGGCTTCTTCGATGACGCTCAAATCCCGGCGCTGAATGTTTTCGATCATGGCAATTTCCGCCGCCATTTGATCATCGGCGTCTCGGATCACCACAGGCACGTCATGAAGTTTCGCCTTTTGCGCCGCCCGCCAGCGCCGCTCACCCGCAATCAATTCGTAATTTTCACCTTTATCGCTTGATTTTGGGCGCACCAAAAGCGGTTGCACGATGCCATGTTGGCGGATGCTTTCGGCAAGATCATTGAGGCTATCTTCATCAAAGACCGCGCGCGGCTGGTAAAGACCGCTTGAAATCCGCTCAATCGCTATGGTGGTCACGCCAGAGGATGTTCGCGCTTCTCCCGCCCCTTTTTCTTGCCCAACTGTTTGACTAGGCGCGGTCACGCCCCCCACGGCACGAATGGCGGCGCTATCCCCCAACAGCGCGGAAAGCCCTTTGCCCAAGCCTTTCGGGGCGTTCTTTCCAGAGGCCGATGATGGTGATGCGGGTGATTTGGATTTGGCCGAAGATGGCGTTTTGGTCATGCCGCTTGTCCTTCTTGTTTGATGACTTCGCCCGCCAGCGCGATATACGCTTTTGAGCCAGGGCAGTTGAGATCATAGAGCAGCACCGGTTTGCCATAGGACGGCGCTTCAGAAACCCGTACATTGCGCGGGATAATCGTGGCATAGACTAGCGAGCCCAGATGCGAACGGACATCGCTGGCCACCAAGGATGATAACCGATTGCGCTGATCATACATGGTCAAGACAACGCCCTGCAATTCCAGATTGGGGTTTAGGCCGCCACGCACAGCCTCGATGGTTTTCATCAATTGCGATAAGCCTTCAAGGGCATAATATTCGCATTGCAGCGGCACCAGCGCCGAATCCGCCGCCGTCAGCGCGTTCACCGTCAACAGCCCCAGCGATGGCGGGCAATCGATCAGAATGTAGTCATAATCCGCGCGCAGGGCATCGGTGATGGTTTTAAGGCGGTATTCACGATCATCGTAATGGGATAATTCAATTTCAATCGCCGATAAATCATTGGTCGATGGAATCACCATCAAGCCTTTGATCGCGGTTTGATGGATCGCGGCCTCCACTGTCACTTGGCCGCTCAGCAATTGGTAGAGATCATCATCGCGATCGTCCATCTCCAGCCCAAAGCCTGTACTGGCATTGCCTTGAGGGTCAGCATCGATGACCAGCACCCGCCGTTTTGACGCCGCCAGCGCGGTGGCGAGATTGACCGTGGTCGTTGTTTTGCCCACACCGCCTTTTTGATTGGTCACGGCCATGATTCGACAAGGCATAAGACATTAACCCTTTGATATTATTAACTTATATATCATCACGCCAATCCAGATAGACGCAAAATAACGCCGTCTCCTTGGGTGAGGCTTGGTGATTTTTCTATCTTGATATTGGGCTTTTCCGCAAGCGAGGTCAATTCCTCATCGACCTGCGCGCCCTTCAAAAAAACGCATTGAAGCTTGGGGTGGTGTTGCGCCTTCGTCCATTCCAGCAAAGTGTCGACGCTGGCCAAGGCGCGGGCGGTGATCACATCAGGTTGCATCGCCTCAAGATTTTCGAGGCGTTGATTGCGGATATCGACGGTCACACCGCAAGAATGCGCCGCCACGCTGAGAAAAGCGCATTTCCGCTGATCGGATTCAACCAGCGTGATGGGGGTGGCATTCTCCCCCCATTGCCCCTGCCGCATGATCGCCAGCACAAGGCCAGGGAGCCCCGCGCCACTGCCAATATCCATGATCTTGCTGGCAGCATCGCCAGTGAAGGGGAAAATCTGCCCGCAATCGAGAATATGCCGCGCCCACACGTCATTAAGCGTGTTCTTGCTCACAAGATTGATGGTTTTTTGCCATTTTTTCAGCAGGTCAACATATTGGGTTAATCGCGCCGATGTTTCCCGTGAAACATTGAGCTGATCAAAAACACCCTCTGCCGTCATTTGAGGCTTTGAAGAAGGCGACAAGGACATTAAGCGGCTCGACGCAAATGCCGAATGACCGCCACCACCGCGGCGGGCGTCAGCCCGGGCAACCGCCCCGCTTGACCGATGGTTTGAGGCTGATGGCGGCTTAAAATATCCACGCTTTCTGCCGATAACCCCCCAATCTCGCTATAATCAAGATCATGAGGGATCAACAAGGCTTCATCACGGCGCAGGGCATCGATATCCGATTGTTGGCGATCAACATAGCCGCGATACCGGCAATCCACCTCCAATTGACGCCGAAACGCCTTCGGCACCGCCTCTAATTCCGGCCAAAGAGGAATCAAATGATCAAAATCAATGCCGTCGCGTGACAACAAATCCGCCGCGCTTTGCTTTCGGCCATTGCGCGGCACCGGCAAATCATGCTGGGCCAAGTCAAGCGGACCGGCTTTCACCTTTTCCAAGAGCGCCGCGCCATCGGCCAGCGCGGTTTTCTTGTGATTCCAGTGATTCAAACGCCTTGACCGCACCAATCCAATCGCCGCGGCTTTATCCGTCAGGCGTTGATCCGCGTTATCTGCCCGCAATAAAAGCCGATATTCGGCACGCGAGGTGAACATCCGATACGGTTCAGGCGCGCCACGGGTGATCAGATCATCAATCATGACGCCGGTATAGGCGTCGGCGCGATCCAAAACGAAAGAATCCTTGCTCCCACTGGCTTTCAGCGCGGCATTAGCGCCCGCCATCAACCCTTGCGCCGCGGCTTCTTCATAGCCTGTGGTGCCATTGATCTGCCCCGCGAGGAAAAGCCCGGAAATGGCTTTTAATTCCAATTGCCGCGTTAGCGCGCGCGGGTCAATGCAATCATATTCAATCGCATAGCCATATCGCAGTATCGCCGCGTTTTCGAGGCCGGGGATTGTCTTGATCATCGCATCTTGGACATCGCGCGGCAGGCTGGTGGAAATGCCATTGGGATATACCGTGGGATCATCCAACCCTTCGGGTTCAAGGAAAATCTGATGCGATTGGCGATCGGCAAAACGCACAACTTTATCTTCGATTGACGGGCAATAGCGCGGCCCTGTGCCTTCAATTTGGCCAGAATACACCGCCGAAAGATGAATTGAATCCGCGATAATCCGGTGGGTTTCCGCCGTGGTGCGCGTAATGCCGCAATCGATTTGAGGGACGGTTATTTTCTCCGTCAGAGTGGAAAACGGGACAGGAGGGTTATCCGCCGGCTGCATCTCTAAGATCGACCAGTTGATCGTCCGCCCATCAAGCCTTGCGGGCGTGCCAGTCTTGAGCCGAGCCATAGGCAAGTTAAGAGCAGGATGACGTAGTCTTTTGGCCAATAAATTCGACGGAGATTCACCAAAACGCCCGGCTTCCTGCCGTTCTTGGCCAAGATGAATGATGCCGCCAAGGAAAGTGCCGGTGGTCAAAACAGCGGCAGGCGCGCGAAAAACTCGGCCATCTTCGGTGATTAAGCCTGTCAGCCGCCCTTCTTCCACCTCAAGATCACCGACAGCGGCTTCGATAATG